>NZ_JBLZPH010000025.1:0-4366 GCF_049199205.1 Shinella sp. M31
GGCGACGGTGGAGATCGCGCGGTTGTCCGAGCGCATGGTCGTGGCGATCGACCAATAGGCGGCGTTGTCGGCGGCGGTTTCGACGCGCAGGCCGGAGGAGACGCGTGCCTGTGTCGTTTCGAGACTGTTGTCGATGGAACGGAGGGTCTGCAGCGCCGCCATGGCGGCGGAGTTGGTCAGAATGCTGGTCATAGGACTTACCCTGAATATGTGTCGGGGGACATGCCGGAGTAAGCGGGGGACCGGTAACGAGGAGAGTGCTCATGCATCCGGCGCCGCTCGTTTGCCCTGGGCGCCAGTCCATCGTTCTTAATGAAGAGTTAACGGCCAATGGTTAACAAATGGTTAACGCCGTTAACGCTTTAGCAAGAAACATGAAAAAAGGGTTACCACTTGATGGACAGTTCTGGCCTCAAAGGCCTTGCTTTCAACCTAGGGGCGATTTTGCGCTCTGCGAGCCATGCCCGGAAGTGGCACAAAGCCGTACCAAACCGGCAAATTTGCGTATCATTTCCATCCAAAACGTTTCGGCGATTGCAAGGATGTGTTGTATCACGTTAACGTATTTTTAGAACTTGCTGCTTAGAACTTTCATTAGTTGTAAGAGTAATACCCATCTGGGTTCTTACGACCCTGGCGTAGGGATCGGAGCCGCGATTAGGCTCCGGAAGCATGATGCCCTTCCGATGCGCTGGCTCGTTCGAGTCATGTTCCAAGTAAACATTGAATCGTCCGCCGGGACACCCGAATTGCGTCGCCAATAGCGGGTCCTATCGGACGTCCAACGCTGCAGCAAGCGCAGGACATGCTGAGTCTTCCGTGGAAGGACCATGCCGGCCCTTTTGCGACGTCGACTCGCAGGGACATGACGTTTGTGGACAGCCAACCAATCAAGGGCGCGTTCATGACTTCAATCGTTACATCTCTTTCGATCAACCAGATCAAGGCGCTTTCGTCGACCGCGATCCAGAACCTCACCACAACCGACATCGCGGCTCTGACGAGCACGCAGATCAAGGCTCTGAGCTCGACGCAGATCGCCGCGTTCGAATCGGACGACATCGCCACGCTGTCTTCCACGCAACTCAGCGCCGTCACCGCCGCCGCGATCACCGGTCTCACCCTCTCGCAGATGGACGCTCTCAGCGCGACCAACATCGTCGGCCTGACCTCGACCCAGATCAACGCGCTCAGCACGTCGCAGGTCGCACAGCTCGACAGCGACCAGGTCGATGCGCTGACGTCCACGCAGATCGGCGCCCTCAGCGCCGCCGCCATGGGCGTGATGGCCTCGGACGAAATCGCGACCTTCTCCTCGGATGAAGTCGCCGCCATCTCCACCAAGGTTCTGGCGCAGATCTCCACCGACGCGATCGCCAACTTCAACAGCGACCAGCTCGGCGCGCTTTCCTCCAAGCAGATCGCTTCGCTGACGTCTGCTCAGGTCGGCGTCCTGACCTCCGATCAGGTCGCAGGCCTGACGAGCGGCCAGGTTTCGGCTCTGACCGTCAAGCAGGTTGCTGCTCTCTCCACCGACGCCGTCAAGGCGCTCGACAGCGACCAGATCGCGGCCCTCTCCGCCAAGCAGGTCGCAGCGCTCTCGACCGACCAGGTCGCCATCCTCGACTCCGACCAGGTTGCCGCCCTTTCGAGCACGCAGATCGCCGCTCTGAGCGCCGCTGCCCTCGGCACGATGGCTTCCGACGAAATCGCAACCTTCACGACCGATGAAGTCGCCGCCATCACCACCAAGGTTCTGGCCGCCCTTTCCACCGACGCGATCGCCAACTTCGACAGCGCCCAGATCGGCGCCCTGTCCTCTAAGCAGGTTGCTTCGCTCACCACCGCACAGGTTGCCGTTCTGACCTCCGCGCAGATCGACGGCCTGACGACGGCTGGCGTTGCCGCCCTGACGACCAAGCAGGTCGCCGCGATGTCGACGGATGCCGTCGTCTCGCTCGACAGCGACCAGATCGCCGCTCTCTCGGCCAAGCAGGTTGCAGCTCTCACCACCGACCAGGTCGAAATCCTGAACTCGGATCAGGTCTCTGCCCTCACGTCCACCCAGATCGCCGCTCTCAGCGCCGCTTCCCTCAACCTGATGGAATCGGACGAGATCGCGACCTTCACGACCGATGAAGTCGCCGCCATCTCCACCAAGGTGCTGGCTGCCCTTTCGACCGACACGATCGCCAACCTCGACAGCGACAAGATCGGCGCTCTCAACTCCAAGCAGCTCGCAGCTCTCACCACCGATCAGGTGTCGAAGCTGACCTCCGACCAGCTTGCGGGCCTGTCCAGCGCCAACATCACGGCTCTCACGGCCAAGCAGGTCGCCGTTCTGACGACGGACGCGGTCGCAACGCTCTCGACGGACCAGGTCGCGGCTCTCTCTGCCAAGCAGATCGCAGCCCTCACCACCGACCAGGCCGAAGCGCTGACTTCGGACCAGGCTGGAGCCCTCACGTCGACGCAGATCGCCGCCTTCGGCGCCGTTGCCCTCGACACGATGACCTCGGACGAGATCGCAACCTTCTCGACCGATGAAGTCGCCGCCATCTCCACCAAGGTGCTGGCTGCCCTTTCGACCGACACGATCTCCAAGCTCGACAGCGACAAGATTGCCGCCCTCAGCAGCAAGCAGATCGCTGCCCTGACGACGGCGCAGCTCGCAACGTTGACGTCCGATCAGGTCGATGGCTTGACGACGGCCAACATCGTCGCGCTTTCCGCCAAGCAGATCGCCGCGATTTCGACCGACGCCATCGTCTCGCTCGACAGCACCCAGGTCGCAGTTCTCACGGCCAAGCAGATCGCGGCCATGACCACCGACCAGGTCAAGACCCTGAACTCGGATCAGGTCGCAGCCCTGACCTCGACCCAGATCGCCGCCCTCACCGCCGCCGCCATGGACACGATGGCTTCGGACGAGATCGCAACCTTCACGACGGACGAAATCGCCGCCATCTCCACCAAGGTTCTGGCCGCCCTTTCGACCGACACGATCGCCAACCTCGACAGCGACAAGATTGCCGCCCTCAGCAGCAAGCAGATCGCCGCTCTGACCACCGCACAGATCGCAACGCTGACCTCGGACCAGGTCGATGGCCTGACCTCCGCCAACATCGTTGCCCTGACGGCCACGCAGATCGTAAAGCTCACGACCGATGCCATCGCATCGCTCGACAGCGACCAGATCGCCGCCCTGACGTCCAAGCAGGTCGCAGCCCTCACCACCGACCAGGTCGAAACCCTAACGTCGGATCAGGTCGAAGCCCTCGGCAGTGCCCAGATCGCAGCCCTCAGCGCAGCAGCGCTGGGTGTGATGGAATCCGACGAGATCGCCAAGTTCACCACGGATGAAATCGCCGCCATCTCCACCAAGGTGCTGGCCGCTCTCTCCACGGCTGCTCTCGGCAACTTCGGAAGTGACCAGATCGCTGCGCTCAGCACCGCCCAGGTCGCGGCTCTGACCACGGCTCAGGTCGCAAGCCTGATCTCCGACCAGCTCGATGGCCTGAAGACCGACCAGGTCGTCGCCCTGACTGCCGCCCAGGTCGCAGCCCTCTCCACCGACGCAGTCGCATCGCTGGAAAGCACCCAGATCGAGGTCCTGACGTCCAAGCAGGTCTCCTCGCTCACCACCGGCCAGGTCGCGGTCCTGAACTCCGATCAGGTTGCGGCGCTCACCAGCACGCAGATTGCAGCCCTCAGCGCCGCAGCCCTGGGCACCATGGCATCCGACGAGATCGCAACGTTCTCCACGGATGAAGTCGCAGCCATCAGCACCAAGGTTCTGGCCGGCCTGTCGACCGACATCGTGTCCTTCCTCTCGACCGATCAGGTCGGTGCGCTGAGCACCGGTCAGATCGCCTCGCTGACGACGGCGCAGGTTGCGGTTCTCTCCTCGACCCAGGTCGATGGTCTGACGAGCGGCCAGGTCGCCGCCCTGACGGCTACCCAGATCAAGTCCCTCTCGACAGATGCTCTGGCATCCTTCGACAGCGACCAGATCGTCGCCCTGACCTCGACCCAGATCGCTGCTCTCAGCACCGATCAGGTGGCAACGCTGACGTCCGACCAGATCGAAGCGCTGACCTCGACGCAGATCGCCGCTCTCTCCTCCGCCGCCCTCGACGCGATGGACTCGGACGAGATCGCGACCTTCACGAGCGACGAGATCGCAGCGATCAACGTGAAGGCCCTGCCGGGTCTCTCCACGGACGACATCGCCGGTCTGACCTCGGAACAGGCCCAGGCCTTCACCAGCGCGCAGATCGCCGCTCTCAGCAGCTCGCAGGTCGAAGCGGTCATCGCAGCTTACAACGACGTCTGATAAAGACGCCGAAGCATCAAAACGAGGCGG
>NZ_JBLZPH010000025.1:4486-50413 GCF_049199205.1 Shinella sp. M31
TCGTTCAACCGCCCGGCCGAAAGGCCGCCTTGCCGCAGGATGGCCATGACTGTCAGCACCCCCATCGTTCCCGATCCGAACGCAACGCTCGCCAACGTTCTCGGCCGCGCCCGCACCCAGCAGCTTTCGCTTGCCGAACTCTTCCAGATGGCCGAGGGGCTGTCGGCCGCCGGGCAGGCGCCGCAGGCCATCGAGCTCTACAAGACGTGGATCGCCTTCAACGATAGCAACCCGCTGCTGCACCTCGCCTATTTCAACTATGCCGTCTCGCTTTCGAAGTCCGGCGACATCTCCGGCACGCTGAACGCGCTGCGCGCCGCGCTGAAGATCAATCCGGATTTCGGCCAGGCGCATGTCAATCTCGGCCGTACGCTCGAGGATTGCGGCCTGACCGGCCAGGCCGTGCTGCAATGGCGCAGCTATGTCGATACGACCAGCGACGTCACGCCCGACCGCATCAATCATCGCCATCTCGTGCTCCAGCATATCGGCCGCGTTCTCGAAGGCGCCGGCAAGCTGGAGGAAGCGGAAGCGGCCCTCTGGCAGGCGATGGAGCTGCAGCCGCACCGCACCGAAGCCGCGCAGCACTGGATTTCGCTGCGCATGCGCCAGGTCAAGTGGCCGGTCATCACGCCCAACATTCACATTTCGAGCCGGCAATTCATGGACGCCATGTCCTCCATGACGATCGCCTGCTACGCCGACGACCCGCTGTTCCAGCTCGCCAAGGCGCATCGCTACTGCACCGCCACCGTCGGCCGTCCGGATACGCGCGGCTTCGTGCGCAAGCCGGTCCGTCAGAAATCCGGCACCGGCCAGCGCCTGCGCATCGGCTATGTCTCCTCGGACCTGCGCCAGCACGCCGTCGGCTTCGCGCTCAGCGAAGTGCTGGAGCTGCATGACAAGTCTCAGGTCGAGATCTTCGCCTATTATTGCGGCGATCCGGCTCCGATCGATCACACCCAGGCCCGCATCAAGCAGGCCGTCGATCATTGGCGCGACATCACCAAGATGAGCGATATCGATGCGGCCCGCCAGATCGTCGCCGACGAGATCGACGTGCTCATCGACGTCAACGGCTACACCAAACATGCCCGCACGAAAATCTTCGCGCACCGGCCCGCGCCCGTGATCGTGAATTTCTGCGGCTATCCCGGTTCGATGGCGAGCCCATACCACCAGTACATGATCGCCGACGACTATATCGTGCCGCGGGAAAACGAGCTTTATTATACGGAAAAGGTCCTGCGCATCCCTTGCAACCAGCCGGTGGACCGCAAGCGCACTGTCAATGCGCTCCCGACGCGCGCCTCCGTCGGCCTACCGGAAGACGCCTTCGTCTTCGCAAGCTTCAACGGCATGCAGAAGATCTCGGCGTCCTGCTTCTCGCGCTGGATGGCGATCCTGCTTGCGACCCCCGGCAGCGTTCTCTGGCTGCTCGTCGGCGACGACAGCGTCAACGAGCGTGTCAAGCAGATGGCCCAGCAGGCCGGCGTCTCGCCCGACCGGCTGATCTTCGCCGGCAAGGTGCAGAACCCGGATCATCTGGCCCGCATCGGACTTGCCAATCTGTTCCTTGACACTTTCCCCTATGGCGCGCATTCGACCGCCGCCGACGCGATCACGCAGGGGCTTCCCGTCTTGACCGTGCCGGGCAAGAGCTTCGCCTCGCGCTTCTGCGCCAGCATCGTCTCGGCCGCCGGCGTTCCGGAGCTGATCTGCACCGGGCCGGAAGACTATGTCGGCAAGGCGATCGCCTTCGCCAAGAACCCGGAAAGCCTCGTCGCGATCCGCCAGTCCTTGCAGGACCAGCGCGAGACCTGTGCGCTGCGCGACATGGATCGCCTCGTGCGCCGTCTGGAAGAGCTGTTCTGGCAGATGCAGGGCGAGGCCGAGCGCGGCGAAACGCCCGTGCCGGACCTGCGCAACCTCAACGTCTATTACGAGGTCGGCGCCGAGCTTGCCGCTGCCGGCATCGAATTCGAAAGCGAACAGGCCTACCGGCAGCGCTACCTCGACCAGCTCAAGCTGATGGACGAACACGCGCCGCTGACGCCCGACGCCCGCCTTTGGAAGGATCTTGCCGGCTGAGTGCCGGCAGACCCGATTTGAAACACGAACCGCTCTGAACGACGAGGATCGCATGACCCCAGTTATCCTGGTGACCTTTGCCGGACGGCAGACGAGGATGGAAATCCTCACGCAATACATTCGCCGTGTGCTGGACCTCGGGATCATCGACGAGTGGCACATCTGGGACTTCACCCGCTCAGCCGACGACCATGCCTGGGTGACGCGCGAATTCGGTCCCGCCCGTTATATGGGCTCCAAGGTGCCCTATCAGGACGCCGGCACCGTCTCGCCGAGCGCCTCGTTCCGCACCAGCGCCCGCATCCGTCACGACCTGCACATCGCCGTCATCCCGAATGATCGCCCGCACGACTGCTACGAGATCGCGGTCGGTGGCTGGAAGAATACGCATTCGGTGCTGCGCAAGATCGGCCGCGACCAGCTTGCGCATTTCGACCGCGGCAATGAGCAGACGCTCTGGAGCCAACCGACGCCCGGCATCCTCTCGCCCGGCCGTCCCAACGACGTCACACTTTCAGTCGATGCGGCCGGCGCGCCGATCCTGCGCATCAACGACGTGACGATCGGCACCTGGCCGGAGATCAACCTTTCGGCCGGCGCCACGGTGCAAATCCGCGGCGGCTGGGGTGCGGATCTCGAACGCTGCGATGTCGATGCGCGCACGCGGCGCTATATCGGCAATCCGAACGAGCAACTGCCCTACTACCAGGCCTATGACTATTACGCGACGCGCTTCGAGGACTTCAAGGACGCCGTCTTCCTGAAATGCGACGACGACATCGTCTATGTCGATATCGACAAGCTCGACGGCTACATCCAGTTCCGCCGCGCCAACCCGCACTACTTCATCGTCTCGGCCAATGTCGTGAACAACGGCGTGTGCGCCTATCTCCAGCAAGCGGCGGGCTCCATCCCGACCTCGGTCGGCGAGTTCGAGCACCCGCCGGGCGGTTTCGGCGGCACGCTCTGGGAGAGCGCCGAGCGGGCAGCCAGGCTGCACGGCTATTTCCTGGGCGAAGACGGCCGCACACTGCCCCTCCCCCAGCCGTCCGTCGACTGGACCGAGCGGCAGTCGATCAACTTCATCGCCTGGCTCGGCCGCGACCTTCTGCACATGGCGCTGCCGCAGGGCGACGACGAACATGCGCTCACCATCGGCGTGCCGACCTTCCTCGGCCGCCCCTCGGCGATCTATTCCGATTTCACCGTCAGCCATCTGAGCTTCGGCCCGCAGGAGCGCGGCTGGGATCCGACGCCGCTCATCAAGGCGTATGAAGCCCTGATGCGCTCGCGCCTCTTCCCGGAAACCGAAAAGCCGGTGCTGCGCGCGGCCGGCTAAGCGGCGGCCGGACAGAACATTTCGCAGGGTGGAATAGAATGAGCGTGAAAGAAAAAATCCTCATCGTCGGCGCCGGGCTTTCCGGCGCCGTCATCGGCCGGGAACTCGCGCAGGAAGGCTACAAGGTCGACATCCTCGACGCGCGCAACCATATCGGCGGCAATTGCCATACGGTGCGCGACGAGGCGACCGGCGTGATGGTGCATATCTACGGCCCGCACATCTTCCATACCGACGATGCCGAGGTCTGGGACTATGTGAACGGTTTCACGACCTTTATGCCCTACAAGAACCGGGTGAAGACGACGAGCGGTGGCCAAGTCTTCTCGCTGCCCGTCAACCTGCACACGATCAACCAATTCTTCGGCAAGACGTTCCGGCCCGACGAGGCCCGCGTCTTCCTCGAGGAGCAAGCCGACAAGACGATCTCGGATCCGCAGACCTTCGAGGAGCAGGCGCTGCGCTTCGTCGGCAACGATCTCTACGAAGCCTTCTTCAAGGGCTACACCCAGAAGCAATGGGGCTGCTCGCCAACCGAGCTTCCGGCCTCGATCCTGAAGCGCCTGCCGGTGCGGTTCAACTACGACGACAACTATTTCTTCCATAAGTTCCAGGGCATGCCGGCAAACGGCTATACCGAGATGATCGAAGGCATTCTCGACCATCCCGACATCCATATTTCGCTGGAGACGAGCTTCCGGCGCGACCAGGCGGCGGGCTATGCACACGTCTTCTATTCCGGCCCGCTCGATGGCTATTTCGACTACGAGCTCGGCCGGCTGGGCTATCGCACGCTGGATTTCGAGCGTTTCACCTATGATGGCGACTATCAGGGCTGCGCGGTGATGAACTACGGCGACGTCGCCGTGCCCTATACGCGTATCACCGAGCACAAGCACTTCTCGCCGTGGGAAGAGCATGAGGGTTCGGTCTGCTACCGCGAATTTTCGCGCGCCTGCGGCCCCGACGATATTCCTTACTATCCGATCCGCCTCGTCGAGGAGAAGGCGCAGCTGGCCGACTATATCGCCCGAGCCGAGCAGGAAACGGGCGTCACCTTTGTCGGGCGCCTCGGAACCTACCGTTACCTCGACATGGACGTGACCATCCGCGAAGCGCTCGATACCGCACGGCTCTATCTCGCCCGCAGGGACGAGGGCGCCGCCATGTCGACCTTCCTGCATGCGCCGCTCTAAAAACACGAAGGCCCCGGATAACCGGGGCCTTGCGAGATCTTCGAAGGATTTGAACCGCGTCTGCCGATTAACGGAAGAGGGTGAGGATGCCTTCGGCCGAGGAGTTGGCGATCGAGAGTGCCTGGATGCCCAGCTGCTGCTGCGTCTGGAGAGCCTTGAGGCGGGTCGATTCTTCGTTCATGTCGGCATCGACGAGGCGGCCGATACCGCTGTCGATGGCGTCGCTCAGCTTGGAAGCGAAGTCTTCCTGCAGGTCGATGCGCATGGAGATCGAGCCGAGCTGCGAAGCAGCCTTCGTCATGCCCTGGATGGCGGCTTCCGTCAGGTTCAGCGCTTCGCCCATTTCGGCGTCGGTGAAGGCCGAGATGTCGAGCGTTACGACCGTGTCGGTGATCGTGTAGGTGTTGCTCGTCCCGTCGATGTCGTCACCGGCCGAGCCGAGGATACCGCCGACGCTCTGCGTGTAGTCGTCCGTGTCAACGGTGCCGAACAGAACGTTCTGTGAGTCAGCGGTCAGTTCGTCGAGCGTATAGGTGGTGGTGTTGACCTTGACGGTGCCCGAAGCGTCGCGGACGAAGCCCGAAACGATCGTCTTGTCGGCAACGGCGTCGGCGGCGGTGCTGTCGAAGACGAGCCAGTTCTGGCCGTTGAAGGCAGCGCCCGAGGCGATCGAAACCAGCTGCTGCTGGAGCTGCTTGATTTCTTCCTGAACCTTGGCCTTGTCGACGCCCTGTTCGGTCGCCGCCGTAACCTTCTTCTTCATTTCCTTCACGACGTCGATGGCGGCGTTCATACCGGCATAGGCGGTGTCGACCTTGGCGGCGCCGAGGCCGAGGGCGTCCTGAACAGCCGAGAGGGCCATGTTGTCGGAGCGCATGGTGGTCGCGATCGACCAGTAGGCAGCGTTGTCTGCGGCTTCACCGACGCGCATGCCGGAGGAGACGCGACCCTGCGTCGTTTCCATGTCCGCGCCGATCGAGCGAAGGGTGTTGAGAGCGGACATTGCCGCGACGTTGGTCAGAATGCTGGTCATGTGATGCGTGCCCCTTGAATGGCTGACTGAGGAGGGCATTCCGGATGTTACCGGTAAACGGTGGTCAGCATCATGCCTGCTAACCGGTTAAGTTTCTTGGTTAACCCACCGTTTCGATGGGCTTAGAAAACCGCAATAAGGTTAAGGAATTCTTTAACGCGAAAGAAAAACGAAAAAAGGCCGCGCCCGTTTCCGGACGCGGCCTTTTTGTAGGATCTGGCGGGGTCAGCCTTCCCGCCGTCTCCCGTCCGTTATTAACGGAACAGCGAGAGGATGTTCTGCGAGTTGGAGTTCGCGATCGACAGCGACTGGATGGCGAGCTGCTGCTGGGTCTGCAGGGCCTTCAGGCGGGTCGATTCCTCGTTCATGTCGGCGTCGACGAGACGGCCTACACCCTTGTCGAGGGCGTCGGAGAGCTTGTTTGCGAAGTCTTCCTGCAGGCCGATACGCATGGAGAGCGAACCAAGGTTCGAACCGACCGTCGTGAGGTTCGTCAGCGCGGTTTCGATCGTGTCGAGGTGACCGGCCACTTCGTCGTCGGTCGTGGCGTCCGTCAGCTCGATGGCGAGCGTGTCTGCCAGGTAGCCCGAGCTGTCGTCAACTTCGCCGGTGGACGGATCATAGGCGCCGAACAGGGCATTTGCAGCCGAGTCGTAGCTTGCCGTCGTGACCTTGACCGTGCCGTCGTCGCCGCGCACGAAGCCGGTGACAACCGTGCTGTCTGCACTGCCGCCGGCCAGCCAGTTTTCGCCGTTGAACGTCGCCGAAGCGCCGATGCTCTTCAGCTGGTCCTGGAGCTGCTTGATTTCTTCCTGGACCTTGGTCTTGTCAACGCCCTGTTCGGTTGCGGTAACGAGCTTCTGCTTGATCGTCTTAACGACGTCGATGGCAGCTTCGACACCGCTGTAGGCGACGTCGACCTTTGCGGCGCCGAGGCCAAGCGCGTCCTGAACAGCCGAGATGGCTGCATTGTCAGCGCGCATGGTGGTCGCGATCGACCAGTAGGCAGCGTTGTCCTTGGCCGCGCCAACGCGCTCGCCGGACGAAATGCGGCCCTGCGTCGTTTCCATGTCGTTGTTGATCGTGCGCAGCGTCTGGAGGGCTGCCATTGCAGAAGTGTTGGTGAGAATGCTCGACATTCTAGTTGTCCCTTTGAACGAAATACTGGTGGGGACATACCGGACTGAAAACTTACCGGTTACGGCGGTTCGGCTTCATGCCAACTCGGTTTCTCCAGACATCCAGAGGGATACCAAACCCGTCGTGTGATGCCAAACTCGCAGCCAATCCTTGCCAACTCCTTAAACCGGCAAAGGGCCGTCAACCCGTTGAAAAACAGGGTTAATAGCGGGTGAGAATGTATGGTTAAGAAGGTCTAATTGAAGGATCGGACAAGGCTGCCGACAAGCAGATTCCAGCCGTCGATCAACACGAAGAACAGGATCTTGAAGGGCAGCGAAATCGATGTGGGCGGCAGCATCATCATGCCCATGGCCATGGTGATGGTGGCGACGATCATATCGATGACGAGGAAAGGCAGGACGACTAGGAAGCCGATCTCGAAGCCGCGCCGGATTTCCGAGATCATGAAGGCCGGGATGACCACACGCAGGTCGGCGACGTTGTTCTCGACAACCGTCTGGCCGCGCTCTTCGGCAAGCGAGATGAAAAGCTCGATGTCCTTGTCGCGGGTGTTAGCAACCATGAAGTCGCGGAACGGTTCGGCTATTCGCTTGGCGGCCTCGGTCTCGTCGATCTGGTTGGCGATGAGCGGCTCGACGCCGTTCTGCCAGGCCCGGTCGAAGGTCGGCGCCATGACGTAGAAAGTCATGAACAGCGCCAGCGACACGAGAATCATGTTGGACGGCGTCGTCGCCAGGCCCATGCCGGAACGCAGGATCGAGAAGGCGATGACGAAGCGCGGAAAGCTCGTCACCATGATCAGGATGCCGGGGGCAACCGAAAGGATCGTGAGCAGCCCGAAGGTTCGAATGATCCAGGAGGCAACGGAGCCGTCGACGGGCGCATTGAAAATATTGCCCGGCAGCTGCAACTGCTGCTGGGCATACGCCATGCCGGTCATCGCCATGATGGCGACGAAGGTCAGAAAGGCTCGAATCATTCGATCACAAAGGTCCGGAACATGACGTTGGTTACGCGCCCTTCGGACCGGAGGTCAACCCGCTCCTGCAGGTCGTCCCGTAGATATTGGAAACCGCGCGGCCCCTGCACCTGCTGGAGCGTCACCGTGCGCATATAGGCCATGATGTCCTGATGGATTTCTTCGGCGATCTTGACGTCGGTGGCCCCCTTGAACATCAGGGCGACTTCGAGCCGGATGCGGTTTTCCGAGGGATACGCCAGATTGCTGGTGATCGGATCGAGCAGCACGATGCCGTTTGCCGGTGTCGAGATATGCGCGACCTCCTCGCCGGCCGCCGCGCCCTTGCCGCCCTCACCATGCCCGCCTGCGGCAGGCTCGGCCTTTGCCACGTCCTCAGCCGGCTTTTCAGCCGGTGGCGGTGCAAGCATGTTGCCCACAACCCATCCACCGCCGCCGGCAAGCAGCGTCAGGACGGCGATGATCGCGATGGTGATGACGATCGACGGCTTCTTCTCAGCGACGACCTGTTCTTCTTCCGCCATGTCTTTCTTCCCGGTTGACTGGGCCTGTCCGCGTCAGAGCGGCGAGAACAGGTCGACGGCCTGCTGACCCCATGGCGGCTGCTGCACTTCCGTCAGGCGGCCGCGGCCGCCGTAGGAGATGCGGGCTTCCGCGATCTTCTCGTAGGAGATCTGGTTGTTGGAATCGACATCCTGCGGCCGCACGATGCCGGCGACGTTGAGAATGCGAAGCTCGTGGTTGACGCGCACTTCCTGCGAGCCGCTGATCAGAAGGTTGCCGTTCTCGATGACGCCGGTGACGACAGCGGCGACGAGGAGGTTCAGCTTCTCCGCGCGCGCCGTGGAGCCGTCGCCCTTGGTACTGGTCGAGGAGCCGTAGGTCAGGTCGCCCTTGCCTGCGACGTCAGGCAGGTCGCCGCTCATGCCGATGCCGAGGTTCATGCCGCTCTTGTTGGTGCGCGACCGGTCCGTTTTGTTGTCGAAGCTCGCCCGGTCGTTGACGCGGATATTGACCGTCATGATGTCGCCGACCTTGAAGGCGCGCGAATCCTTGAACAGCGCCGACTGCTGGTCGCTCCAGATCGAGTAGCCTGCAACCGCCGTGCGGGGCTGTTTCGGATAGGCTGCCATCTGCGGCGTTTCGGCATAGTTGAGGCCGCTGCCGATCGGACTCATCGCCGGCGCCTTGCCGATCTCGTTGAGGGCCTGGCTGGAGCAGCTCGACAATGCCAGCGCGACGGCGAGTGCAGAGGCGGTCTTCTTCATGACGGGTCCTTTGAGGTTTTCGCATCGCCCGCGACCGCGATGATGCGGGTGAGCAGCGCGGCCTTGGCGGCCGGCATTTCACCGAGAATGGTGCTCGACTGGCGCGGCGGCAGCTTCATGACGATCGCAGACGCAATTTCCGGATTGAGCTCCGCAAGCTGCGCGGCGGCGGCATCCGGCTTCATCTTCCGGTAGATTTCGACCAGTCCGCCCTCGGCCTGCTTCAGGAAAGCGTTGCGGCGGGCCAGCCAGTCCTCGTATTCCGCACGGCGCGCCTCGAGCGTCTTGATACGCTCGTCGACATCCTTCTGGAGGTTTTCCAGTTCCTGCTTCTGCAGCAGGTAGCGCTGGTCGCGCGCGGCGTCCGCAATGTTGGTGCAGAACTCCCGTATTTCGTCGGCGCTCGCATTGGTGGTCGTGATGACCGGGCGCTCCTCGGCGAAAGCGCCGGGAATGGCCATCATCACGAAGCCGGCGAGCGGCAAGGCGAGCCTGCGGGCAAGGGTGGAGAGGGTGGTGTTCGTCATTGCAGCACCAGTTCTGCCTGGAGGGCGCCCGCGGTCTTGATGCTCTGCAGGATCGAAATGATGCCGTCAGGCTTGACGCCGATGCTGTTCAGCCCCGCCACCAGCGAGCGCAGGCTGGAGCCGTCGAGCAGGGCGACATTGCCACCATTCTGCTGAACGAGGATGTCGGTGTTCGGCTCGACCGCCGTCACGCCCCTGGAGAAGGGTTCGGGCTGCACGACCTTTGGCATCTCGGTGATCTGCACGGTCAAGGTTCCGTAACTGACAGCGACCGGTGAAATGCGCACGTCCTGACCGATGACGATCGTGCCCGTGCGTTCGTTGATCACGACGCGCGCCGGCACGTCGGTCTCGATGACGAGATTTTCGATATCGGCCATCAAACGAGCCAGATCGGCCATCTTGGGCTTGGCGATATAGACCGACTGAGAATCGCGCGATTCGGCGATCGGATTGCCGTATTGCGCGGCTGCATAGCGGTTGATGGCATCGGCCATGCCGACCGAGGTGGAGAAGTCCGGATTGCGAAGCTGCAGCACGAGATCGGACGAATCCTTGAAGCGCGACGGGAGTTCGCGCTCGATGATCGCGCCGTTCGGCACGCGGCCGGCGGTCGTCACACCCTGCTGGACACTGGCTGCATCGCCGCTGGCGCTGATGCCGGTCACGACGATCGAGCCTTGCGCAACCGCGTAGATTTGGCCGTCGGCGCCCGACAGCGACGTCATGACGAGCGTGCCGCCGCGCAGCGAGGCCGCGTCGCCCAGCGAACCGACCGTCACGTCGATGCGGCTGCCGGGACTGGCGAAGGGCGGCAGGTTGGCGGTGACGAGCACGGCCGCGATGTTCTTGGCGCGCGTCTGCGTGCCGACCATGGAGATGCCGAGGTTCTGCAGCATCGCGCGCATGGACTGCTCGGTAAACGGCGACGAACGCATGCTGTCGCCGGTGCCCTGAAGGCCGACGACGAGGCCGTAGCCGATCAACTGGTTGTCACGGCCGGCCTGGAGCGAGGCGACATCCTTGATGCGGGCGGCCGGAAGGGCCGGGCCTGCGGCAAGCATGATGCACGCAAGGGCGGCAACGACGCGGAAGAAAAGCTCAATCATCGTGCCACCACATGTACGGTTCCGTCTTCCATGACCGTGCCGGAGACGATCACGCCGGAATCCTTGTTGCGAACCTTGATCAGTTCGCCGACGGCGGCATCCTGAAGCGGCGTGCCGGCAGCACGCAGCATCAGCGACCCATTGTCGAACACGAGCTGGACGGTGGTGCCGCGGGAAACGGCGAAGGGCTCACGCAGCGCCGAGACAAGGATGACGCGGCCCGCAAGCAGGGTTCGCTTCGTGATGAGGCCATCGACCTGACCGATGCTTTCGGCATAGCCCTTGACGATGTTCGGGTTAGTGACCTCGACCTCTTCGAGCTGCCCCGCCTGGACTTCCTCGCCGGGATAGATCGTCCGCTTGGGCACGACGGCCATGCGGGTATCGGCAAGGGCCGCGTCGGCTGCGAAAAGACCGGCGAGCACGGCGCACGCGGCGAGTGCCGCGCGGCGCGAGGCCGAAAGGGTCTTTGCTCTGCGAAGGGCTGCTATCAGGCGAAACATCATGTTCCCCGCGTGTCTGTCGGTTGTTATCTCAGGTTCTTGCTGACCACGGCCGCCATTTCGTCGGCTGCCTGGATGATCTTGGAGTTCATCTCGTAGGCGCGCTGGGCCGAGATCAGGTCGGTGATTTCCTTGACCGGATCGACGTTGGAGGCTTCGAGGTAGTTCTGCTGGATATAGGCGAAGCCCGCTTCGTCAGGTGCGCCGACATTGGCCGGACCCGAAGCTGCGGTCTCGCGATAGAGGTTTTCACCGAGCGGCTCGAGGCCGGCCTCGTTGACGAAGTTCGCCAGCGTGATCTGGCCGAGTTCCTGCTGCTGGCCGCCGACCGTCGCATAGACCTGGCCGGACTTGCTGACGGTGACTTCGGTGGCATCCTGCGGCACCGTGATGCCCGGCACGACCGTGTAGCCGTCGAGCGTCACCAGCTGGCCGTCGGCATTGGTGTTGAACGCGCCGGCGCGGGTGTAGAGCGTGGAGCCATCGGGCGCCTCGATCTGGAACCAACCGCGGCCGATCAGCGCCATGTCGAAGGAGTTGCCCGTCGAGACGAGGCCGCCCTGCAGATGCAGGTTGCGCACGGCAGCGGTCTTGACGCCGAGACCGATGATGGCGCCTTCCGGCACCACGGCCTGGTTGGCGCGGTTCGGCACGCCGGCGGCGCGCTCGGTCTGGTAGAGAAGGTCGGAGAACTCGGCGCGGGCGCGCTTGAAGCCGGTCGTGTTGATGTTGGCGATGTTGTTCGCGATGACTTCGAGGTTGGTCTGCTGCGCGTTCATGCCGGTGGCGGCAATAGCAAGGGCTTTCATGTCCGGTCCTCAGATCTGCATTCTTGCGACTTCGAGATAGGCGGTGACGACCTTGTCGCGAATGGCGATGGCGGTCTGCAGCGTCTGCTCGGCGTTCATGACGGCGTCGACGACTTCGCGGGTCGTCGCCTTGCCCTGGATGGCTTCGAAGGACTTGGTTTCACCAAGCTTCAGTGTGTTGGTCATTTCGGTGGCCATGTCGCCCATCACCTGGGCGAAGCTCATGCCGGTACCGGTTCCCTGCGCAGCGGCAGCCGAAACGCTGCTGGAGGTCTCGTTGACGCCCGAAAGGCCATGGGTGGAGAAGAGCGATTTGACGCCCGTTACGCTATCGATCATTGCGAGGCCCTCAGGAGGTCGATGGTCGCGGAGATCAGGTCGCGCGACTGCTTGATGCTCTGCAGGTTGGCTTCATAGGAGCGGTTGGCTTCCCGCATGTCGGCCATTTCGACCAGCATGTTGACGTTCGGCATCTTGACGATGCCCTTTTCGTCGGCGGCGGGGTTGCCCGGGTCGTATTCGGTCGAGAAATCGCCTTCGTCCTCGCCGAGACGTTCGACCTGGACCAGCGAAGCGCCGGTTGCCCGGTCGAGCTCGGAAGCGAAGGTCACGGTCTTGCGGCGGAAGGGATCGGCACCGGGGGTGTCGCCCGTCGAGCGGGCGTTGGCCAGGTTTTCCGAAACGATGCGAATACGGGTTGATTGCGCCTCAAGTCCCGAGGCCGCGACTTTCAGTGAAGCTACGAGCGGATCCATTTTTTACCTTCTGACTGTCATCAGCATCATGCGATGAAAGGCCTTGACGAGGCCGGCATTCAACTCAAAGTCACGCTTGACCTGACCCTCTTTCATGAGTTCCTCGGCAATACCGACCGTGTTGCCGGATTCCTGCACGCCGATCTCTTCGGTGGGTTTGGTCTCGATGACGCGGCTTGCCATTTCGGTTTCGGTGAAATGGCCCGGCTGCGTCGCCGCCATGCGAATGCCCGTCGTCTCGAGCACCGCCTGAAAGGGAGTTACGTCCTTCGCCTTGAACCCGGGGGTGTTGGCGTTGGCGAGATTGCCTGCAACCACACTCTGGCGGACCGAAAGCCAATCGGCTTGTTTCGTGGCCAGTTCAAACAGTTGTATCGGTTGCATGACAAGCTCCATCCTTGTTCGAGGCGAACCTATGGAGCCAATCTTGCGTCAGACTTGCACCGCTGCGGGTGAGCTACAAGTGCCTGTATTTCCGGGATTATAAATGCTCGAGCCGCAGTCATCGCGGCGAGCGGGCGGATAGTCCGGACAAGCCAGGACCGCCGAATCGGTCGCGGGGCGCAACACCCCGCATCCGTTAGTTGCGCTTGATGACGTCGCCGTTGGACGTCACGATGACCCAGGCGCCGTCCCGCTGCTCCAGCGTCGCAAGGCGGCTGTTGTCGGGCAGGACCGAGCCGACGCGCACGATATACATGCCGCGCGCGTCCTCGATCAGCGCCCGGCCGTTTGCCACATGCATCAGCCGGAAACCGGTGCTGGCCGGCAGCGGCTGGTCAAGACCGTTGTCGAGGGGCGCCCCGAGCTTTGTCTCGTTGCCTTCGTCCGTGGCGCTGGCGGTCGCGACCGGGTCGAGGTTCGCACCGGGCCCCGAATCCTGGTCGTCGTCGACCATGGCGGCCGGCGAGACGCTGACCACCTGTTTGGGGCCGGTTTCGGGCAAGTCGCGGGTCGTGCCGTCCCAAAGGTTGGGCACGGAGAATTTTTCCGGATTGAGGAAGACGTACCAGGGGAAAAAGGCGGCCATCGCCGCGAGCAGCACGCCCGTCCCGGCCAGCAGCTTGTCACCGGTGCTGTAGCCGCGCCGTCCCGACCGCTTGAGCGGCTGCACTGCCTCGTCCGCATCGAAATCCGTCACTGTCATCCCCTTCGCATGCCCGGCGCACCGCCCTGCCCGGCCGCGTTCTTCAGCGCCATGGCAAGATCGGAGAACGAATCGGCGGCGGGCTTTTCACCCGGTGTCTGTTTGAGAACCTCGTAGATGATCGGCACCTGCTTGATCGCCATGTCGAGATCGGCATCGCCGCCGGGGCGGTAACCGCCGATGAGGCGCAGGTCGCGCGTTTCCTCGAAGCGGTGGATCAACGCCTTGAGGCGCGACACCAGCTTCTCCTGATCCGGCGTCCAGGCCTTGCGGGCGAGGCGCGAAATGGAGGCGAGCGGGTTGATCGGCGGATAGCGCCCCTCTTCGGCGAGGCTACGCTCCATGACGATATGGCCGTCGAGAATGCCGCGCGTCGAGTCGGCGATCGGGTCGTTGTGGTTGTCTCCGTCGACAAGGATCGAGATGATCGCCGTGATGCTGCCAGTGCCCTCGGCGCCGGGACCGGCGCGCTCCAGAAGGCGCGGCAATTCGGTGAACACCGAGGCCGGGTAGCCGCGGGCAATCGGCGGCTCGCCGGCAGCGGTCGCCACTTCGCGGATGGCATGGGCAAAGCGCGTCACGCTGTCGATGATGAGCAGAACGTTGTCACCCTGGTCGCGATAGTGCTCGGCGATCGTCACGGCGGTCAGCGGCGCCATCTTGCGCAGCATCGGGCTCTCGTCGCTGGTGGCGACGACGGCGACGGATTTCGCCAGGTTGTCGCCGAGCGTGTCCTCGATGAATTCGCGCACTTCACGGCCGCGTTCGCCGACCAGCGCGATGACGACCTTGTCGAAGGCATCGGCACGGGCGAGCATCGAGAGCAGCGTCGATTTGCCGACGCCCGAACCGGCGAAGATGCCGAGACGTTGGCCAAGGCAGAGCGGCGCGAAGATATCGATGGCGCGCACGCCGGTCGAGAACCCCTTCTCGACGCGCTTGCGCGTCATCGAGGGCGGCGCGGAATTGTAGATGGAGCGACGATCGTCGCCCTGTGTCAGCGGACCGAGCCCGTCGATCGGCTCGCCGAGCGCATTGATCGTGCGGCCGCACCAGGAGGCTGCCGGCGCGACGCGGAAGGCGCCCTTGCGGATGACCGTATCGTGGATGCTGATCGGTTCGCCCGGCTCGATCGGGCAGACGACGACGGAATCGGGCTCGACACGCACGACTTCGCCGAGATGGATGCCGGCCGGGCTTCTGTGCGCCACGAATTCGCCGAGCCGCACATGGCGCGACAGGCCGCTGACCGTGTAGTTGCCGGCCGCGATGGTCTGTACATGGCCGCCATGGACGACCGAGAATTCCGGCGAAGAATAGCGCTTCACGGCTCCGGCCAGCGCATTCAGCATGCGCCCGCCATCGGGAATGCGCCGCTCGTTGGGTCCCGTTTCCGCCGCCATGGTTTACTTGCTTCCGCCGAGGGTGCGCACCGCTTCGTTCATCGATTCCTCGCTGTCGCGCATGAGCGAGGCGATGCTTTCGAAGGCGCGCGTGACCTGGATGAGCTGCGTCATCTCACCGATGGCGTTGACGTTGGACTCTTCGACATAGCCCTGCACCACGCCGGCATCGACGCGGTCGACCACCGGCTCCGGCGGGATTTTCGAGATGATGCCGCTGTTGCCGGCGCGGGTGAAACCGCCCGAGAGATCGGCATCGAACAGGCCGAGCGAGGCGACCGGACGGCCGTTCTGGTTGAGCTGGCCGTCGGCGCTGAGCTGGATTGCGCCGTTGGTCGCATCGATCTGGATCGGGCCGCCGCCGGCATCGAGCACCGGATAGCCGTTCAGCGTGACAAGCTCGCCGGCATCCGTCAGCGTGAAACGGCCGTCGCGGGTCAGCGTCGGGCCGGATGGCGTTTCCACCTGGAACCAGGAGTCACCCTTGATGGCAAAGTCCAGCGCGCCGCCGGTCTCGGTGATGCCGCCGTTGCGCTGGGAGATGAATTCGTCGCCCTGCGAAACGAAGGCGACGTCGGCGATCTTCTGGTCGCTGACGACCTGGTTGAACTTCACTTCCGTGGCGCGGAAGCCGACGGTCGTCGAGTTCGCGACGTTGTCGGCAAGGGTCGTCAGGCGGCGGTCGAGCGCAAGCTGGGACGAAAGCGATACATAGAGCCCGGTCTGCATCTCAGCGACCTCCAAGTTTCAGGTTGTTGATGGACAGCAGAAGATCCGTCGAAATGCCGATGAGGCCCGACGGCTGGAAAGCAGAAAGCGAATCGACGCCGCCCGTGGGATTTTCGAGCTCCCACATCGAGGTGAACCGCTCGAGGAACTTGCCGACCTTCGACGGGTCCTTGAACTCGTCGAGTTTCAGCACGTCCTCGTAATAGGCGGCCTGACGGTCGATATCGGTGGCGGCGAATTCGGCGGGAAGCTGGAGCGCGGTGCGCACGACCTGCGCGATCGCGTCGTCGGCGATGATCGAATAGCCCGAGGTGATCGAGGGGGCCATGCGCTCGAAATAGAGCGCGAGGCGCACACCGGTATTGTCCTCGCCCGCACTGATCTCCAGCGTCTGGCGGGTATACTTCTCGACCATGCCCTTCTGGGCACTTTCCATAAGCGTGGCGACTTCGCCGTGGCGGGCGAAGTTCAGCGATTGCGCCAGCTCCTTGTAGCGCGTGTCGGTGAGTTGGTTGGCGAAGGCATCTTTGTTGTCGACGCCCTCGGTCAGCACCTTGCGCATGAAGGCCTTGGCATAGGCCATGTCCTCGAGGCCGTGCGCCTTCATCACGTAATTATAAAGCCTGGAATCGGCGAAGAAGTCGTCGATCGATTTCACGTCGCCGATCTTCTCGAGATAGTATTCCGTCTCGCGCTTGACGTCCGGCTGCTCCGAAACGCGCTTCAGCGACGTCTGGAGGTCGGAGGAAATCAACTGGTAGCTCGTATAGGTGGTCGTCACGACAGCCCGCCAATCAAGGTGCAAGAGGGCGCGATGGCCCGTTATGAGCCATGATCCTGCGGGCTTTTGCTTGCGCGAACCTGATCGGTAAACCTGCCGTTAGGTACAGCTTCACGCAAGGCTGGAACCGTATTTCCAGAAGGGTCAGATCAGAATTGTGTCGGGACCCCTGCGCTCATGAATATCATCATTGGTCTAATCGTTACGGTCGGTTGCGTCTTGGGCGGCTTCATGGCCATGGGCGGACACCTTGCGGTGCTCAACCAGCCGTTCGAGCTCATGATCATCGGCGGCGCGGGCGTCGGCGGCTTCATCGTGGCCAACACGATGAAGGTCATCAAGGAGACCGGCAAGGCGCTGATGGAGGCCTTCAAGCACAAGGTTCCCAAGGAACGCCACTATCTCGATACGCTGGGCGTGCTCTACAGCCTGATGCGCGACCTGCGCACCAAGTCGCGCAACGAGATCGAAGCGCATATCGACAATCCGGACGAGTCGCCGATCTTCCAGTCGGCCCCGACGGTTCTCGCCAACAAGGAACTGACGGCCTTCATCTGCGACTACGTCCGCCTCATCATCATCGGCAATGCCCGCTCGCACGAGATCGAGGCGCTGATGGACGAGGAAATCCAGACGATCACGCGCGACAAGATGAAGCCCTACCAGTCGCTCTCCACCATGGGCGACGCCTTCCCGGCCATCGGCATCATCGCCGCCGTTCTCGGGGTTATCAAGGCGATGGGCAAGATCAACGAGTCGCCCGAGGTTCTCGGCGGCCTCATCGGCTCGGCGCTCGTCGGCACCATGCTCGGCATCTTCCTGTCCTATTCAATCGTCACGCCGATCGCGACCAACATCAAGGTCGTGCGCGAGAAGCAGAACCGCCTCTACATCATCGTCAAGCAGACGCTGCTCGCCTACATGAACGGTTCCGTGCCGCAGGTGGCGCTGGAATACGGCCGCAAGACCATCTCTTCCTACGAGCGCCCGTCGATCGACGCGGTCGAGCAGGAAATGATGAATCCGGGCGGCGGCGACACGAAGGCGGCCTAAGCAATGAGTGAAGCGACCGTGACCGCAGCCCCGTCTCTCGACCCGATCGTGCTGGCACGCCTCACCGGCAAGCTTGGCGACACGGCGACCATCTCGAAGCTCTGCGCCACCCTGGGCGACGTCTTTTCCGAATTTCTGCCGGATATGCTGGAAAGCGAACTCGGCTTCGAGGTCGCGGTTTCCTATGCCGGTTTCGAGACGGGCAAATACGGCCCGCTCATCGAAGGCCTCGGCGGCGCCATGGCGATGTGCGACGCCTCGCTTCGCGACTGGTGCGATCGCTTCACGCTGATCTGCGACAGCCCGATGATCATCACGCTCGTCGAAAACATGCTGGGCGCCGTCAGCGACAGCATCGAGGACCCCGAGGCGCGTCCGCTCTCCAAGATCGAGCTGGATCTCGCCGCGATGATGTTCGACCGCATCTCCAGCGTGCTGAAGACCGCCGTTTCCGGCGCCAACGGCTACGAGCCCTTCCTCGGCCACGCGCACAATGCGGAAACGCGCAAGGCAATCGAGGACGGCTCCGACAATGAACATGTCGCCATGGTCAACATGGCCGTCGGCATCGGTCCTGTTCTCTCGACCTTCCATGTCGTCATTCCGCAGAGCGTTCTGCTGAAGTCGAAGATTTCGGCACCGAAGGCGGCCAATGCGCCGAAGACCCGCGTCGAATGGAGCGAGCGGCTCGGCGAGCAGGTCCGCCGCTCGAAGGTGACGCTCGAGGCGCGCATCCGGCTCGAAGCCCAGACGCTCGACACGATCAGCCGCCTGCAGGCCGGCGACATCATCCCGTTCAACGAATCAGGTGATGTGCGCGTCGAAGTCAACGCCAACGGCCGCAATCTCTATGTCTGCGAATTCGGCCGGTCGGGCGCGCGCTACACGGTCAGGGTCAAGGACACCTACGGATCGGAGGACGATCTCCTCCAGCACATCATCGGATAGTTTACGCATGACTCGTACGGGGCCGCGAGCCTCAGGCAAGTTTCGAATGGAATAGTGGTCATATGGCACCGAAGAAAACACCCATCGCTGACGACATCATGTCCTCCATCAATGCAGGCGACCAGGAACTGGAGCAGGCGATCGACGACCTGCGCGGCGTTCTTCAGAAGGATGCCTCCGGCGCGCTCGGCACCGATCTTGCGGCAGCGGACGATCCGCTCGCGGCCTTCGGCGGTGATTTCGGCAGCTCCGATTTCGGCGGTGCGGCAGCGACCTCCGATTTCGGCGGCGGCGCAAGCTTCGGCGGTTCGGATTTCGGCGGCGGTAACGACTTCGGCGCCAACGATTTCTCCGCCGATCTCGGCGAAGCGCCCCGTCCGGGCAGCGCGATGGAGTCCAACATGGACCTCATCATGGACATCCCGATCGATCTGCAGATCGTGCTCGGTTCGTCCAAGATGCAGGTTTCCAGCCTGATGAACCTCAGCGAAGGCGCAACGATCGCGCTCGATCGCCGCATCGGCGAACCCGTCGAGGTCATGGTCAACGGCCGCGTCATCGGCCGCGGCGAAATTACGGTTCTTGAGAACGACGACACCCGTTTCGGGGTGAAGCTGATTGAAGTGAAGAGTACACGCAAGGTCTGACACCCGGTTCAGGGTTCAGGGGGATAATCCATGATGGATTTCGAAAATTTCGGGACGTCCACGGCGCTTGGTTCGCCGCTATCGCCGGTCGAGAAGGCAGCAGCCGTTCTTCTCGCCATGGGCAAGGGCGTGGCCGGCAAGCTGCTCAAATATTTTACGCAAAGCGAGCTTCAGGCGATCATCGCCGCCGCGCAGAACCTGCGCGCCATCCCGCCGCATGAGCTGATCGATCTCGTCAACGAGTTCGAGGACCTCTTCACCGAGGGCGCGGGGCTGATGGACAATGCCAAGATGATGGAAGGCATCCTCGAAGAGGGCCTGACACCGGACGAAGTGGATGGCCTGCTCGGCCGCCGCGCCGCCTTCCAGGCCTTCGAATCGACGATCTGGGACCGCCTGCAGGACGCCGACCCGGTCTTCGTCTCGAAGTTCCTGCTGAACGAACACCCGCAGACCATCGCCTATATTCTCTCCATGATGCCGTCGGCCTTCGGCGCCAAGGTGCTGGTGGAAATTCCCGAGGCGCAGCGCGCCGACATCATCAACCGAACCGTCAACCTCAAGGACGCGAGCCCCAAGGCGACCGCGATCGTCGAGGCGCGGATCATCGAGATGATCAATGCCTTGGACTCCGAGCGCAACTCGGTCGGCTCGAACAAGGTCGCCGACCTCATGAACGAGCTCGAAAAGTCGCAGGTCGACGAGATGCTGGCCTCGCTCGAAACGGTCTCGACCGAATCGGTCAAGAAGGTCCGTCCGAAGATCTTCCTCTTCGAAGACGTGCTCTACATGCCGCAGAAGAGCCGCGTGTCGCTGTTCAACGACGTCTCGGGCGATATCATCACGGCGGCCCTGCGCGGCGCCACGATGGAACTGCGCGAATCGATCCTCTCCTCGATCGGTGCGCGCCAGCGCCGCATGATCGAATCGGACCTCGCCGTCGGCGACGGCAACCCGCGCGAAGTGGCGATTGCCCGCCGCTCGATCACCCAGGAAGCCATTCGCCTGGCCGCAGCCGGACAAATCCAGTTGAAGGAGAAGGAACAGGAAGCCCAGGCCGCCTGATCCACCTTGACACGACATCGCCGCAAGCGGAGCGTATCCAACGGCCCGACTCTCCAGCAGGGGATGTCGGGCCTTTTGCTTTTGGCTGCTTGTGCCAGCCGCGGGGTGCGCCATGTCGGACGAAGATAAAGACAGTAAAACAGAACTCCCGTCAGAGAAAAAGATCAGGGACGCGATGGAAAAGGGCAATACGCCCTTCTCGCGCGAGATCACCATTTTCGCCTCGACGCTTGCGATCTATCTCTTCCTCGTCTTCTTCCTGCCTGATGGCGTGGCGCGCATGAACGAGACGCTGCGCGACTTCTTCGAGCAGCCGGAGGCCTGGAACCTCAAGTCCGGCACCGACGTCATCGCGATCTTCCGCCATCTCGGCTGGGAGGCCGGCGCGCTGCTTCTGCCGATCCTGGCCATGATGATGATCTTCGGCATCGCCTCCTCCGTCTTCCAGAACATGCCGAGCCCGGTTCTGGAGCGCATACGCCCGCAGATGTCGCGCCTCAGCCCGGTCGCGGGCCTCGGCCGCATGTTCGGCAAGCAGGGCATGGTCGAATTCGGCAAGTCGCTGATCAAGATCATGCTCGTCTCGCTGGTCGTCGGGATCGCGATGCGCGGCAATTATTTCGCCTCGCTCGACACCATGTTCTCCGAACCGGCGACGCTCATCTATTTGATGACGTCTGATATCAACAAGGTCCTGCTCATCATCCTCTTCGCAACCGCGATCATCGCCGGCATCGACTTTGCCTGGACGCGCTATCACTGGTTCTCCGAACTGATGATGACGAAGCAGGAAGTGAAAGAGGAAATGAAGCAGTCACAGGGCGATCCGATCGTGAAAGCCCGCATGCGTTCGATCCAGCGCGACCGCGCGCGCCGCCGCATGATCACCGCGGTGCCGCGCGCCACGCTCGTCATCGCCAACCCGACTCACTTCGCCGTCGCCCTGCGCTATGTGCGCGAAGAGGGCGATGCGCCGGTCGTCGTCGCCAAGGGGCAGGACCTCGTCGCGCTGAAGATTCGCGAGATCGCCGAGGAGAACGGAATTCCGGTTTTCGAAGATCCGCCGCTCGCACGCTCAATGTTTGCGCAAGTCTCGGTGGATAGTGTCATTCCACCGGTGTTCTACAAAGCCGTGGCAGAGCTGATTCACCGGGTTTATGCAGCTTCGCCCCAGACCAGACGGGTAAACTAGATCCGATGAGAAAATGCACCTACTCCGCCGAGCGCGAGAAGATTGTCGCAGAGGCAATCTGCCCGGTCGCCACTGAGCTCAGACTGCTCGATGCCGCCGATCTCGTCTCGCTGTTGCGTTTCGAGTGCTACGGGAACCTGGCCGACCTCGTCTCTTCGGCTGCGGAGCTGTATTTCCTGCCCGGCACGATCAATTTCGGCGCCGGCGGCGACTATCGCCTCGACTGGGATACCGAGCCGGAGGTGACGCTGGACATGGAAATCCGCCCGCAGGGCGTGACGGTCTATGCCAAGCTGTTGCTGCAGAAGGACACTGCCGGCGTGGAAGTCACCCATGTCGCCTTCAACGATCCATCGCCCGATCCGGACGACAACACCGCTTTCCTGCGCAAGAGCCTAGCCGAATCACGCTACGTGAAATCCGGCCCCGCGGCATCGCACCACGCTCATTGACCCTGCAATCGGGCGCAAAAGAAATGGCCATGGTATCCATGGCCGTTTTCATTTGTCAGGTGATGTAGCCGAGGCGGATGGCCTTGGCGATCGCCTGGATGCGATTAACCGCATCAAGCTTGGTCGTCGCCGTGCCGAGATAGGCATTCACCGTATGCACGGATAGCCCCATCTTTTCCGCGATGGCTTCGGAAATGCAGCCGTCGCCGGCCATCTGCAGGCAGGCGATCTCGCGTTCGCTGAGCGCCTCGGAGGGCAGAAGCTTCTTCTCGTCGACCGCCAGCATGTCGATCAGGATCTGGCAGCTCTTCATATGCAGGTCGACGACGAGGTCGCTCGAGGGCGCGATGAAGGCGCCGGTGAAGATGACATAGCCGTTGCCGTGCGCCCCGAGGCGGACCGGAAAGGCGATGCCCGACCAAGGCAGCAGCCGTGCCGGAAGACGCACCGTGAAGGGTTCCGCGCCGGGTTCGACGAACTGGTTGTCGCCCGCCCCTTCCCAGATCAGCGGCAGCATGGACGCTTCGAGATGGGCGAGCATCGTTGGGCCATAGGCCTCGATCAGCGCCCGCGCATTGCCATCGACACCGGTTGCCCAGTTGTGCAGCGACAGCGTCAGCTTGCGGGCCGACGGCAAGCCATGGCCGGCGACCCGCAGCACCGCGAAATGTTCGGCACCGAGAAGGGTCTGCATGACCTGCAGGCGGGAAACGAAATCGGATGCACGCGCCGCTTTCGGCGGTCGCGCGAGCCGGATTTCCGTCTCCAGGGCAGCGGGGGCTGAAAGCTGGATACCCATGGCGTTCTCCTGTCTGCTGTTGTGCGCAATTCCAAACGCAAAACCGCGGCGCACTTTTGCTGGAATTGCTTAGACCAGGCTGTTGCGAACGGCCCAGGCGATCGCTTCGGACCGCGTCTTCGTCGCGGTCTTGCGCATCACGCTGGTGATGTAATTGTTGATCGTGTTGCGGGATATGCCAAGGATGACGGCGATCTCGTCGCTCGTCTTGCCTTCGGCGATCCAGTAAAGGCACTCGATCTCGCGCTCGGTCAGGTCCATCTCGCGGTCCTGCCGAAGGATCGCACCCCGGCAGCAGACGCTGGCGAAATAGCCGGTCATGACGCCGACATCGCGCAACTTGCTTTGCGAGAGGATGAAATGCTCCGGGAAGAGCAGCACGAGCGACATGCGCACGCGCCCAACATGAAAGGCGATGGTGCAGTATTCGCGGCTGACACCCGAGGGCACCGCAATCTCATCGCTCAGATGGGCAAAGCAAGGTTTGAGAAGGTTCAGACACTTGTCCAGTTCGCTCATGCGCGACTGGCCGGCGACGATGGCACCGGCAATGGTGCGCACCATGTCGAAGGGCCAGTCCGAAGCGACAACGGCTTCCATTCCGGCTTCGGATGACACGTCATGACGAACGAGAAGATAATTGGAGGCACTGACGTAATCGGTCAGTGCCCGCAATCCCTGGGACAGACCGGCGCGATCCGCACAGCGTCCGAGATGTTGAACCAGAAGCTCACGCGCACTCTTACGCTCACCAGACTCGGCGGAGAATCCATAGGATTCCCAGGCCGCGACATCCGACCGGATCGTTTCCATGATAGCCCCCTGTTCCGATTCCGAACGGAGAATTCCTGCCTCCTTCCCGCCAGGAATCCGGAACCGTCCGAACTCCTTCCGATCAGGCCGCATCGGCAGGAATCACCAAGCGAATCAGTGACTAAAGTGTACATCGACCACCGCTAAAAACCACCGCCCCCTTCTCGGGATTTACTTTTGACGGCTTCTATGAGTCGCCACGGCCCAGGTGATTTGCTTCGACGGAGGGGAATGAGCCTGTCGTCGACGGATGGTTTAAGATATTGTTAACTATGAAATATTTGGAAGCCTTCATAAGGCTTGCCGCAAAAAGCGGTCACTCATTCGATTCTGGATTGCAGTGTGATGCCGGCTTTCACAACCGGGTATGCCGAAAAATATTTTTCGCACCCGGCGTCATCGCTTCCGCTTCGGCCTCAACGGGAGTCCGTGAGCGAGGAATTTGCTTCAAGGCGTCGTGTCCGCGTTGCCGAAATGCGACATGGACCTCAAAAACCACGGACGCCAATCCCCAAACGAAAGACGCGGCCGTTGCCGGCCGCGTCTTGATTTCCGTTCCGGAATGCCCTCAGGCGGCTTCCTTTTCGATGGACCACTTGCGCAGGATCTTGGCAGCGCGTTCCTCGCTGATCTCGACCATGCGGCTGAGGCGGCGCTCCGGACCTTCCTTGACGCGGCGGTTGAAGGCCCCATCGCTGTCGTCGCCGGCATTGAGCAGGTCGTCCGTGCTGTCGAAGCCGAAGTCCGCGCCGAAGCCATCCATGAGCGTCGCACCAGGGCCGCCGATACCACCCGCGGCAGGGGAGAAGTCGGGCAGTTCGAGGCCGGCCGCATCGCTTTCCAGCGCATTGCCTGCTGCCGCGCCGCCGCCGGTGATCGAGCGGACTGCCGGGCGAAGGCCGAACCAGACCACGACCACCGCCACACCGAGGAAGGCGAGCGCATTGATGATGCCACCGAGATTGCGCGTCAGGGTTTCCATGACGCCCGGACCCGGCACCGCTTCGTTAAGCAGCTGGTGGTCGAGGAATTCCATGGCATTGATCGTGACGACGTCACCGCGCTGGGTATTGAGACCGGCTGCCGAGGAGACGATCTTCTGCATGTCGGCGATATAGGCGTCGATCTTTGCCTGGTCCGCCGGCTCGCCGACCATCGCCGCGACGCGCGCACGGTTGACGACGACGGCGACGGAGAGCTTCTCGACCGCAAAGCCGTTGCGCGTGGTGGCGACGGTCTTGCTGTTGATCTCGTAGTTGGTCTGCTCTTCCTTCTTGTCGGCCTCGTCGCTGGACTTCTGGCCATCGGCTTTGCCCTGAGGGCCGCCCTGCGGAATGTTCTGCTCGACCGTCGCGGCCTTGTTGTCGGCCTGCTGCTGCGACTTCTGCGTTTCGCGCGTCACGCGGACCGAGCGCTCGACGCGCGATTCCGGATCGTAAACAGTTTCCTGGATCTGCTGGGAATCCGTGTTGAGCGAAGCGGTGACGCTGGCGCGGAAATTGTCCATGCCCAGGAAGGGCGCGAGCGCCTTTTCGATATTGCGCTCGACTTCGCTCTGGATGGTCTGGACGGCGGTCAGCGAGCGGTTCACCGCGCCGTTTTCGTCATCGTCGCCGGAGGCAAGGAGCTGGCCGGCGGAATCGAGGATTGTCACGCCGTCCACTTCGAGGCCCGGAACGGAGGCGGCGACGAGGTGGCGGATGGCGGCGGCGGATTCACGGCCAGCCTGGGCGCTCGCGCGGATCATGACGGAGGCCGTCGGCACCTGTTCGGCTTTGCGGAAATTGCCGCGCTCCGGCATCACGATATGGACGCGGGCGGCGGCGATGCCGGAGATCTGCTGGATGGTGCGGGCGATTTCGCCTTCGAGGGCGCGCACACGCGTCACTTCCTGCATGAAGGAGGTGAGGCCGAGCGAGCCGACCTTGTCGAAGAGCTCGTAACCGGCATTCGCGCTGCTCGGCAGGCCGCGTTCGGCGAGATAGAGCCGCGCCTTGCCGGTCTGGCCGACAGGCACTTCGATGCTGTCGCCCGCGGCTCCGGTGTTGAAATCGATGTTGGCTTCAGCGAGCGCCAGGCTGATCTGGTTCACGTCGGACTTTTCCAGTCCGACATAGAGCGTCTCGTAGGCAGGCTTGTTCACCATGATCCCGGCGGCGAGCACAAGGCCGACCGAAACGATGGCGGCACCGGCCAGCATCGCAAGCTTCGCCTGCCCCAGCGAGGCCAGGTTCTTGTAGACTTTCGTCAACTGTTCCAACAGATTCATTCTGTTCCCGCACGGACTTGGCGCCTCACCACCTGGCTACATGCCGGCGCTTGCAAGACGCATTTTCAATTTCGTGGGACGGAGCCGGCACATTTCCGCACGCGCCGATCTGCCCCATGGAATACGCGGACCTCACTGATCCGGCCTGGAGACTAGACGGCGAAACTTGCGCGAGCATGGCGTGGCCATGCGTGCCAAACGGGCGTTCAAACGAAAGACGGCGCCGCAGGGGCGCCGTCATCGTGAAAGAATATCGTTTCAGATCAATCAGAAGGCTTCGAAATCACCGGCCGCCTTGCCGAGCGGCTGCGAATGGCCGTGGCGCATGCCGTTGCTCAGCGCCTTCTGCATGTCGGCAAGCTTCACCAGGTTCAGCGCCGTCGTGATGTCGACGATGCAGCTGTCGGGAATGCTGGCGGTGATCGTGTCGATGAACTCGGCGAGCCCGCGCGTCTTCTGGACCGCAAGGTCGATGCCCTGCAGAACCATCATGCGCTCGAAGGCATGTTCGGGCACATCGCCATGAATGGCCGCGAGCTGCGGCTCGATACGCTCGATGAGATAGGCGACATCGTGCAGTTCGGACACGATGCGCATCAGCACATCTGGAAGGGCCTCCTCCATGGCATTTGCGGCACTCAGATACTCGGCTTGCATGGGTGACCCTTTTTTGTACGAGCCGGCGGATGATGGACCGGCAACGCAATACTGTTCGTACTTTCGCTTCAGGCGGTGAAATCGCCGCTCAGAAGAATTCGATCGAGCTTTCGACAGGCTTTGCGACGGGTGCGGGCCGCTGTTCCAGCGCCACCGTCTTCTGCGTCTCGACGCCCGTCAGCGCATATTGCCGGGCCCGGCCGCTCGACGGCCAATATTCCAGCTTGCGCCCGTGCTCGCCGCCGGTGCTTTCGCCCATGACCTTGATGCCCTCGTCCATCAGGAACTGGCGGGCGAACAGGGCGTTCTGCTCGCCGACATTCGAGAAGCGGGCAATGGTGCGCGCGCCACCGAAGATCTTGGCCTCCAGCCGGTCGCGCCGCGCGCCCTGCTTCAGGAGGCCGTTGATCAGAAGTTCCATCAGATGCACGCCGTAGCGCGTGGCGTCGCCCCCCGAGGCCAGAGCCTCCGCGGAGCCGGGCAGCAGGAAGTGATTCATGCCGCCGACGCCAATGACCGGGTCGCGCATGCAGGCGGCCACACACGATCCGAGAATGGTGGTGAGCACCACATTCGGGTCGTTGATGACCTTGTATTCGCCCTGAATGACATGAACGCGGCGCGTCCCGGCGTCTGCTATCATTTCAATGCCCCGAACACGGCTTCGATAGCCGCCTTCATCTTTTCGATGGTGAACGGTTTGGCAAGAACGTTGTTGGCACCGAGTGCGGCGGCCTTCTGCACCAGCGCACGGTCGCCCTGGGCCGTCAGGATGATGAAAGCCGCCTTCTTGGTGTTGGGGTTCGACCGCACCGCCTGGAGGAATTCGATCCCGTCCATCTTCGGCATGTTGAAGTCGGAGATCACCAGATGGTGCGGCTGCTGGGACATGATGGCCATGCCCTGTGCACCGTCGCCGGCTGCCGTGATCTGCTTGAAGCCGAGCTGCTGCAGGGCATCACCCAGCAACAGGCGACTGGTCACCTGATCATCGACGATAAGGACTTTGATTTTTTCAGCGATAGACATTAGTCGCTCCCTTCTCTACGGGCCGCAGTAATTTTCAAGATTTCCTCCCCAATGGAGGAGAGCGGAAACTGGTGTTCGACGGCACCCAGCTCGAAAGCCACCCGCGGCATTCCATATACGACGCAGGTTTTTTCGTTCTGACCGATGGTCCGCGCCCCTGCATGGCGCATTTTCAGAAGGCCGCTCGCGCCGTCCCGGCCCATGCCGGTCAGGATGACGCCGACGGCGTTGCGGCCGGCAAGCTCGGCCACCGAATCGAAGAGCACATCCACCGAAGGACGATGGCCGTTGACCGGATCGCGCTCGAGCAACCGGCAGGACGGAGCATGCGGGTTGACGATCTGCAGATGGCGGTCGCCACCCGGCGCCAGATAGATCTTGCCGATCTCCAGCCGCGCACCATCGGTCGCCTCCTGCACCACCGGCGCGCAGAGGCGGTTCAGCCGCTCGGCGAAGCTCTTGGTGAAGGTCGGCGGCATATGCTGCGTGATGACGGTCGGCGGGCAATTGACCGGGAATTTCTGCAGAACCGCAATCAGCGCCTCGACGCCGCCCGTCGACGATCCGATGGCCACGACGCGGCGGCCGGGCCTGTAGGCTGCGGCAGGGTTGATGTTGGCCGATGTCGGCGCCAGCGGCGGCGGCTCGGCGTGGAAGCGGCGCTGCGAGCGGGCGGCGGCCTTCACCTTTTCGGCGAGGTCGCCGAACGGACGCGCGTCACCGGGCTGCGGCTTGCCGACACAATCGAAGGCACCGATTTCCAGCGCCATCAGCGACGCTTCCGCGCCACGATGGGTCAGCGTCGAGACCATGATGACCGGCATGGGCCTAAGCTTCATGATCTTGTCGAGGAATTCGAGGCCGTTCATGTTCGGCATCTCGATATCCAGCGTCACGACGTCTGGATTGAGCTGCTTGATCGCGTTGCGGGCTTCCATGGCGTCACCGGCCTGGCCGATGACGTTGACGTCCGGATCGGAATTGAGCACGGCCGTAATCAGGCCGCGCATGGTCGGAGAATCGTCGACGACGAGTACGCGCGCCGGTGCCATTATGCGCCCCTCCTATACTTGCCGGTGTAGCGGTAGGTCGTGATGCCGATATTGTCGAACTGGTTCTTCGCCTCGCCCGAGACGCGCTCGGAATGGCCGATATAGAGATGGCCGTTATCACCGAGCATGCCGGCGAAACGCGACCAGATCTTCATCTGCGTCGGCTCGTCGAAATAGATGACGACGTTGCGGCAGAAGATGACGTCGAACGGACCCTTGAACGGCCACTGGGCCATCAGGTTCAGCTCGTTATAGGTGATGAGCTTCTTCACCCGGTCGTCGACCTGCCACTTCTGGCGGCCGCCACCGGCATCAACCTCGCGGAAGAACTGCTTGCGCATCGCCGGATTGACGGTTTCCAGCGCATTGGCGTCATAGGCGCCGGCGCGGGCGATCGCCAGGATCTTCGGGTCGATGTCCGTCGCCAGGATGCGGAAATCGTAGTCCGCGACGTTCGGCATCATGGAGAGCACAGTGAGCGCGATCGAATAGGGCTCCTGCCCGTCCGAACAGGCCGCCGACCAGATGCGTACGCGGCCGCCGTTGCGGGCGCGCGCCAGCAAATCCGGCAGGACATCGCTCTTCAGGTGGTCGAAATGATGGTTCTCACGGAAGAAGCGGGTGAAATTCGTCGTCAGATGCGACAGCATCTCCTTGCGGGGGCCGGCACCGGCGGGCGACGAGACGAGCGCGCAATATTCTCGAAAACCCTTAAGGCCGAGCTGGCGGATATGTTTCGACAGCCGCGAATAGACGAGCGAGGCCTTGGTCTCGTTGAGATAGATGCCCGCATCGGCGTAGATCATGGCCGCAATCTCGGAGAGGTCCCTGCGGGTCAGCGGGTATTCGCCGCTGGCAAGGCACTCGTCCGGAGACTGTCTGCTATCGAAGGCCGGATGGGTCATGCAGCTTCGCTTTCGGAATGCGGGAAAAGGGCATCGAGTTCGATATTGCAGATCATCCGCCCTTCGAGGGCGAAGATACCGCGGGCATAGGCCTTGGCCGCCTCATTGGCGATGTCGGGCGTCGGCTGCATGTTGTCGTCGGTCACGGTCAGGATGTCGGACACCGCATCGACCAGCAGGCCCACCACCTTCGGCCCGACCTGGGCGACGATGATGACATGGCGCACCGTCGGCTCGGCGGGCTTCATGCCGAGCCGCAGCGACAGGTCGACGATCGGCAGGACGGCACCGCGCAGGTTGATGATGCCGAGCACGTAGGGGGGCGCATGCGGCATCGACGTGGCCGGCGTCCAGCCGCGGATCTCCCGGACGGACATGATGTTCACGCAGAACTCCTGATCGCCGATCCTGAAGGCGATCAGTTCGCGTCCGTGACTGTGATTGTTGACCGCGTACGACATTGGATGATCAACCCGTGGCAGCAAGCGAGACGTCTTGTTTCAGGGACTGGCCGCGCGAGGCGGCAACGACCGCATCGACGTCCAGGATGAGGGCCACGCGGCCGTCGCCGAGAATGGTCGCGGCGGCGATGCCCGGCACGTGGGTATAGTTCGCTTCCAGGCTCTTGATGACGACTTGGCGCTGGCCCTGGATCGCATCGACCATCAGGGCACGCTGGCCGCCGCCTTCCGATTCGACCAGAAGGGCGACGCCCTCGATCGGATTGGCCTGCGTGGCGCGGAAATTGAGGATCCGGCCGACATCCACCAGCGGGCAGAACGAGTTGCGGATCGAGATGAGCCGCTGCGAGGCGCCGAAGGAATGGATGGCGGAGGCTTCCGGCTGCAACGTCTCGACGATGGCTGTCAGCGGCACGACGAGCGTCTGGCCGGCGACTGTGACCACCATGCCGTCGAGAACGGCGAGCGTCAGCGGCAGGCTCATGGTGAAGACGGAGCCCTGGCCGGGCTTGGAGGAGATCGAGATGCGGCCGCCGAGCGCCTGGATCGAGCGCTTGACGACGTCCATGCCCACACCGCGGCCGGACAGGTCCGAGACCTTGTCGGCGGTCGAGAAGCCGGCATGGAAGATCAGGTTGTCGATCTCCTCGTCGGACAGGTTGGCGTCGGCCGCGATCAGGTCGTTGTCGATCGCCTTCTGGCGCACCTTCTCGCGGTTGATGCCGGCGCCGTCGTCGGCCAGTTCGATGACGATACGGCCCGAACGGTGCTTCGCCGTCAGGCGAACCGTGCCTTCCGGGTTCTTGCCGAGGGCTTCACGCTTCTCCGGCATTTCGAGGCCGTGGTCGACCGCGTTGCGGATCATGTGCGTCAGCGGCTCGGCGAGCTTGTCGATGACGGTCTTGTCGACTTCGGTGTTCTCGCCTTCCGTGATGAGGCGGACCGACTTGCCGGTGATGTCGGCGATTTCGCGGACGGTACGGGCCATGCGCTGGAAGACCGGCTTGACCGGCTGCGCGCGGATGGCCATGACCGAATCCTGGATCTCGCGGGTGAGCTGCTGGAGCTCCTCGAGACCCATATTGATCGAGGACGTGCCGTTGGTGTCGTTCTCAACGACGCTCTGCGAGAGCATCGCCTGATTGATGACGAGTTCGCCGACGAGGTTGATCAGGCGGTCGACGCGGTCGAGATCGACGCGGATCGTCTGGCCTGCGGCAGCGGCCTGGCTGGCCTGGGCGGCGCTTGCGGCCGAGGCGGCAGCGGAGGCCGCCTTGTTGTCGGCGGCGCGGCTTGCGGCCTGCGCGACCTTGGTTGCGGTTTCCGCGGCAGCGACGGCAGCGGCGGCGTCGCTTTCCATGACGGCCGGCTCATCGCTGGCAACGGACGCCCCTTCATCAAGCATCGACAGGTCGAAGGGAACCGGCTGCATCGGCTGCTCTTCGTTTTCCGTCACCTCGCCGACGACGTCTTCCTCGATGGTCTGGATATCGAGATCGCAATCCCACTCGGCGAATTCGAAGACGGAGCGCACGCCGTCCTCGCCTTTTTCGGTGGTGACCGAGATCTTCCAGGAGAAATAGGCTTCCTCCGGGTTCATCTTGTCGAGCGTCGGCAGGGCATCCATGTCGCAGTAGACGCTCATCTCGCCGAGGCGGGAGACGTCGCGCAGTAGGAGAACCGCTTCGTTGCCCTTGGCGTAGAGGTCCTTCTTCGGCTTGAAGGCGATCTGGATGGTCGGCACGTAATGCTGGATCGCCGGCTCGTCGTCGAAATCGCCGAAGGAGAACGGGATCGGCTGGAAGCCCTCGTCGTTGACCGCGGGCTTTTCCACCACCGGCGCCGGGACGGCCGCCTTGGGAGCAGCGGCTGCGGGCTTCGGAGCCGGGGCTTCGGCCGTGGCCGGAACCTCGCCATGGGCGAGCGCTTCCAGTTCACGGATCAGGGTGCGGCTGCGCGCTTCGTCGACGCTTCCGCCGTCGCGCGCCGCATTGGTCAGGTCCGCCAGGACGTCGGCCGACTTCAGCATGACCTTCAGGACATCCTGGGTCGGCTCCAGTTTGTTGGATCGAACGCAATCCAGTGTCGTCTCGAACACATGGGCGAAGGAGACGAGGTCGTCGAGGCCGAATGCGCCGGCACCGCCCTTGATCGAATGCACGGCACGGAAGACGGCGTTGACCGTTTCCGGGTCGCGATCCCCGTCATTCAACTTCAAGAGACCGGATTCCAGTTCGGCGAGCTGCTCCTCGCATTCCTGGAAAAAGATCTCTTTGATTTCGTTCATATCCATCGGAAGTAATCCTGGCTGAGGGATTAGGCGGTAACGCGCTCGATTGCGTCGATCAGCTTGGTCGGATCGAAGGGCTTGACGATCCAGCCCGTCGCACCGGCCTGGCGGGCGCGGTTCTTCTTCTCGGCATCGCTTTCGGTGGTCAGAACGAGGATCGGGATGGCCCGGAACTTCTCGTTGCGGCGCACACCTTCGATGAAGCCGAAGCCGTCGAGGCGCGGCATGTTGATGTCGGTGACGATGACGTCGGGATTGGCATTCTCGAGGACTTCCAGGCCCTCGACGCCGTCTTCCGCCTGGATCGTCTCGAAACCCGCATTGTTGAGCGTCACGAGAAGCATGTTCCGGATTGTCCTGGAATCATCCACGGTCAAAACTTTTTTCTTCATTGCCCAGCCTCCTGTGCCAGCAAGTGATCAATATTCACGCCAATAAGTTGCATTGTCTTCATGAAAGGATCGGAAACCTTGCCGAAGGTGAAAGGCTTGCCTTCCTCCTCCCAGCTCTTGGCGCCGGCCATGAGAACCTGGACACAGAGCGCGCCGACCCGCTCGACCGCCGAGGCGTCGATGACGAGCGGATTGCCCTTGAGACCCATGAGCTGCTGGTGCAGCGCCGTCGCCTCGTTGAGATCGAGCACGGGGGCAAGGCTTAAACTTTTCTGAGCGGCTTTCTTGCTCGCCATTACCGGGTTCCTTGTGTGAGCCAGTTTCTGGGGCTGCGTCTGTCTGAGGTCATCGTTCCCCCGTTCGGCGCGGGCGGCAGGCCCTCTTCCGAGGCCAGGCTGCGCGTCGTGGAGAACCAGTGTCTGGGTTGCCGCTTCGCCATCTCACCCTCCGAAGCCGACGGTCCGCGCCGTCAGGAAATCGAGGGGAGCGGCATCCGCCGCCACAGGCTCCACAGCGGCGCGCGGCATCACCGGGGCCGGGCGGGCAGGCCGGGCATCGCGCTGCGCCGAAACGCGGAATTCGCGGATCGTGCGGCCGAGTTCGAGGATGACGGTGTGAAGGTCGTGGCTTTCGGAACCGATGCGGTCGGCGTCCGATGCGTCGGCTTCCAGCGCGCGGCTGGTGCGGCCGATCTCGGCCGTGACGCCGTCGAGCCCTTCGGCATCCACGGCGCTTTCGCGCACGATGCCGGTGATGGCGTCGTTGATGCCCTCGACCTGGCGCACGATGTTGCCGATCGCATCCTGCGTGCGGTGAACATGTTCGACGCCGGTCTCGACCTGCGACTTGGTGCTGGTGACGAGTTGCTTGATCTCGCGCGCCGCGTCCGCCGAGCGCTGGGCGAGCGCGCGCACTTCCTGCGCGACGACCGCAAAGCCGCGACCGCTGTCGCCGGCGCGCGCCGCCTCGATACCGGCATTGAGCGCCAGCAGATTGGTCTGGAAGGCGATCTCGTCGATCACGCCGATGATCTGGCCGATCTTCTCCGCCGAGGCCTCGATATCGGCCATGGCCGACATGGCCTCGCCGACGATGTTGCCGCTCTGCGTCACCGAAGCCTGCGTTGCGAGCGCGGCGGATTGGGCCTTGCGGGTTTCATCCAGCGTCTGGCGCACGCGTCCGACGATGGCGCCCAGCGCATTGGCGGTTTCGATAAGGCTTGCCGACTGCTCGGCCGAGCGGGCCGAAAGGCCGGATGCCCCGGACGCAAGCGTGCCGACGAGTCGGTCGCTTTCCGTGGCGCGGTCGGCGGCGGAAGCAAGGTGCTTCCGGATCTCGTCGAGCGCGCCGTTCAGCGTGTCGGCCATATCGCGCCACGCCTCGGGCATCTCGCCGGAGACGCGGGCGGAGAAATCGAGGGCGGAGAGGCTGCGGATCGTTTCGCCGAACACGCGGTCGAGTTCGGCGCGGTCTTCGCGACGCTGTTCGGCAAGAGCGCGGCCATGGGCGTGGCGCAGCTCGTTGAAGCGCAGCGAAACGCCGATCTCCGCATCGACCATCGCGGTGCGGATGAAGGCGGAGACGAGTTCGGTCAGTTCCTTGCGGCGGGCCTTGCCGGCGCCGGGCAGGATGGATTTCGGCCAATATTCCTCGATCAGGCCGGAGACGACCGTTTCGACGACGACCGAATGGCCGGCAATGCGCCAGCGCGGGTCGAGGCCCATCTGGCTTTCGCTGTCGGAAAGAACTTTCACCCGCTCGGCGTAGAGGCCGTCGAACCGCGCGTCGGTCAGCACGCTCCAATGGGAGCTCTGGAGGTCGTGCAGGCGGTCGATCTGGCGCTCGCTCTGGAAGTGGCGGGCGGCATCGGGAAAGGTCTGGAAACGCTGGAAGAGATCGCGCAGGGCCGTTTCGACATGCCGTTCGAGCGTCTGGCGGTGGCGGCGGAGCGTTTCGCCCTGGGCTGCTTCGACGCCGGCAAAGCGCAAACGGTCGCGCAGGCTGGCTGCCTGTCCCGTTCGAGCGTTTTCTGCCGGCATTTCCTGCACCAGTATGCTCCCAAACCAACGATGCCCGGTTGCGCTCGTGAGCGAACCGACCGAATTTTCGCATGGAGGAAAGGCTGAGAAGCCGGCCGTGCTCTCAAAGCACGGGCACCCCTCGATCCATGATCAAATTCTGTGAAACTCGAATACCGGCTCTGATCCGGTACGGCGGGTCGGCATCATGCCTGGGTGAGAAATGGCGAATTTCCCATTCCGACGTGTAGAACCATGTTTATGGTTAATTCCTTGCCTGAAGGTTAATGCTTTATGCCTTGCTTCGGGGATCGCTAAAATTAAAACATGCCGCCGTAACGTCAGCCACACGCAAGCTCGCGCGCGTAGAGTGCCCTCATGAACTGACAATGATGTCAGGAGGAACGGACAATGATTGTTCTGGCATTGGGCGCCACGGTGATTGCAGCGGCAACGCTGGCCGCCATCACGCTGCTTCTCGATATCGACGCCGGCCGCGCCCCGGCCAAGGCCCGGGTTTTCTAGACCCCGCCAGCGACCATCCTCACGCCTTGTCGGCGAGCGCGCGCCAGCGCGCCGCATAGCCCGCCGCCCCCGGTGGCAGGTCTTGCGTGATCGCAACCAATGCCGGCTCCGGTGCGCTTCCCGCCGCAAGACAGGCGGCGCCGATGCTCGTGCCCGTGGCGCTGCCGCCGGCCAGCACGTCGCGGCCTGTCGCCATCTTCAGCATCATCAGAAAGGCCCGGTTGGCCGCAAACGGCCCCTCGACGATGACAGGGCCGTCAGCGCCGATGAGATCGAGGCAGGTCGTCGTCATCAACGCGAGATGGAAGGCGATCACGGCCTGCGCTTCGTCGTCGCTCAAGGCATCGCGCGGCACGGTCCAGAGCGCCTTGCGGCCGGGATAGGGCCCGGATTCCTCCGGCAGCGACGGCAGCAGCATGGCGTCGCGATCCAGCACGGCGGCGACGGCGGAGGCAGGGAGATCGCCGGACTTGCCGCCAAGCATGGAAAAAGCCCGCCCACCCATGAAACGGGAGGACGGTACGGGATCTCCGAGCGCATTGACGTTGACGAGCGTATCGCGCGCCTCGTCCAGAGCGACCGGTTTTGCGCCGATCGCCATGACCACGACCCAGGTGCCGGTGGAGACCACCGCATAGGGCGCCTTGCGCGTCAGCACATAGGGCAGAAGCGAGGCGTTGGAATCGTGGATGCCGCAATGGACAGGCACATCCGGCCTGACGCCCGTCGCCACCGCGATGTAAGGGCGGACCGGACCGAGCGCATCGCCAGCCTTGCGCACCGGCGGCATCAGCTCCCTCCAGCCCTCGTCTTTCACGAGGCTGGAGAAGCGGCCGCTCATCGGTTCCCAGAGATCGGCATGGCAGCCGAGCGAAGTCACTTCACTGGCGGCGATGCCGCTCAGGCGGAAGGACCAATATTGCGCATACATCAGGATGTGGCGCGTTCTGGCGAAAGCTTCGGGGAACCGTTTCGACTGCCAGTAGATCTGCAAGCCGGCATTGAGGCCCATCGGCATGATCGGCGTACCGCTCGCGGCAAAGGCTGGCCGCACCTTCCGATAGGTCTCCGCAGCCTCCTGCGGGCCTTCATACTCGTAGTCCAAAACCGGCAGGACAAGGTCGCCGTCTTCGCCCACCAGGGCTGCGGTCGCGCCGTGCGTCGTGACGGAGATGGCGTCGATCTGGCGTTCGCGATTCAGTGCGGCAAGGCTTTCGACGATGAAGGCCCAGAGCTTTTCCGTATCGACATGCGGATAGGGCGCGGCGTTGATCACGCCGTTCGGCATGGTGCGGGCGGCGACCTCGCGAAAGCTCTCGCCATCGACCAGCACGACCTTGGCATTCGTCTTGCCGATATCGATGACGGCAATGGTCTTCATCGGCTCAATCCATATGAAAGACGGTGACGAGCGGCACCGCGACGGGCTTGTTGTCCGGCTTCGTCTCCATGATATCGGCCATATGCGCCCACCAGCGTTTCATGACGGGATGGTTTGGCAGGTCCGCCATCGTGCGGTCGTCACGTCGCCAGAGCACGCCGAAGAGCAGGTTAGTCTCCACATCGAGATGGATGGAGTAGTCGGAGACGCCGGCCTCCTTGAGGAGCGCGACCAATTCCGGCCAGATCGCATCGTGCCGTGCTTTGTATTCGGCCGCGCAGCCGGGATTGAGCCGCATGCGAAACGCATATTTCTCCATGGCTCAATGGCTCCTGCGGCCACGGAAGCGGCGATAGAGGATCGGCAGCGCGATCACCGAGATTAGCAGCAGGCCGATGAAGATCGACATGACGATGCCGGGCACGTTGAGCAGGCCGAAGCCGAAGGTCACCATGCCCATGATGAGGGCGGCCAGCACGACGCCCGGAATGGTACCGGAACCGCCAAGAATGTTTACGCCGCCGAGCACGACCATCGTCACCACTTCCAGCTCCCAGCCGAGCGCGATGGACGGGCGCGTCGAGCCGAGGCGGGCGGTCAGGCAGATCGAGGCGATGGCCGCCATCAGGCCGGTCAGCAGGAAGAGCACGAATTTCACCCGGCCGACGCGCACGCCGGAAAACAGCGCGGCCGTCTGGTTGTTGCCGATGGCATAGACGGCGCGGCCGAAATTCGTTTTGTGCAGGACGATGCCGTAGATCACCGCGAGCGCGACGAAAAGGCAGAATTCGAAAGAGAAGACCCACCAGACGTAACCCTGGCCGAACCAGGAGAAGCTCGCCGGATATCCGGTGAAGGCCTGATCCCCGAGGATGAGGAAGGAAAGGCCCCGGAAGAGGCTCATCGTGCCGATGGTGACGACGATGGAGGGCAGGCCGAGGCCGGTGACGAGCAGACCGTTGAAGGCGCCGCAGAGGAGACCGGTCGCAAGGCCGATCATGACGAGTGCGGGCGTATCGAAGCCGAGCTGCACGGCATAGCCCATCACCGTGGAGGTGAGCGCGATAATCGAGGCGACGGAGAGGTCGATTTCGCCCGAAATGATGACCAGCGCCATGGCAAACGCGATCATCGCCTTTTCGGTGAAGTTGAAGGTCGCGTCGGACAGGTTCCACGGATCGAGGAAATAGGGCGAGGCGAAGGAGTTCACGAGGAAAATCGCCAGCGCCACGGCGACCAGCAGCGTCTCCCAGCTCTTGATGAGGCGCGCGCCGCGGCTTTCCAGCCGATCGGGAATGTGGCGTGCGATCGTCTGGACGTCAGCCATGGGCGGCCTCCGCTTTCCTGAGAATGACCCGGCCCTTGCGCTTTTCGGCACGCGCATTCACGGCAACGGCAATGATGATGACCATGCCCGAGATCGCCATCTGGGCAAAGGGCGAGATATTGATGACGGGCAGCGCGTTCTTGATGACGCCGAGGAACAGCGCGCCGAGCACCGCGCCGCCGACCGAGCCGATGCCGCCGGCAATCGATACGCCACCGATGACGCAGGCCGCGATGATATCGAGCTCGAAGCCGGCGGCGATATCGACATAGGCGACGGCATAGCGCGAGACCCAGAGATAGCCCGAAAGGCCGGCCAGCGTGCCCGACAGGCAATAGGCGAGGAAGCGCGTGCGGCCGACATCGATGCCGGTATAGACCGCCGCATGGGGATTGCCGCCGAGCGCGAAGAAGGCGCGGCCGAGCGGGGTGCGGCGCATCACGACGACCATGATGGCGATGATGACCAGCGACAGCCAGGAGAGCAGCGGGAAGCCGAGGATGCTGGCGCGCGGCAGGGCCTTGAAGGCATCGCTCATCTGGTGCGCGTTGATCCAGGCGCCGCCCGAAAGCAGGAAGATCAGGCCGCGATAGATGGTGAGCGTGCCGAGTGTGACGACGATCGGCGGGATGTCGAGCTTCCAGACGAGCAGGCCATTGATCGAGCCGAGGAACGCACCGAGACCGACGGCGACGAGAATGATCAATGGCACCGGCAGGCCCGGGAACGCGGCATTGAGCATGGCCGCCGCCATGCCCGACAGCGCCAGATTGGCAGCCATCGACAGGTCGATGCAGCGCGTCAGGATGACGGCCATCTGGCCGAGCGCCAGGATGATCAGGATCGACGTGTCATTATAGACATTGGCAAGATTGCCCGGCGCCACGAAGGGCGGGAAGCGCACGGCAATCAACACGAGCAGCGCGACGATCGCGACGACCAGCAGCATTTCGCGGTTCTTGAGGAGAAGCTTCATCACGCGGCCTCCTGAATGCCGGCGGCGGCGCGCACGAGTTTTTCGGCCGTCAGGTCGGCGCGCTCGAAACGGCCGGCGATGCGGCCCTCGCGCATGACGATGACGCGGTCGGCCATGCCCATGATCTCGGGAATTTCCGAGGAGACCATGATGACGCTGAGGCCGGAGGCCGCAAGCTCGCTCATGAAGGCATGCACGGCGGCCTTGGAGCCGATGTCGATGCCCTTGGTCGGCTCGTCGAGGATAATGACCTTCGGCCGCGTCGCCAGCCACTTTGCGATGACGACCTTCTGCTGGTTGCCGCCTGACAAAGTGCCGACATCCTGATCGAGCGAGGCGGCGCGCAGATCGAGCCGCGCGGTATATTCGCGCGCCAGGGCGAATTCTTCCGCCATGCGCAGAAAGCCGGAGCGCGAGGTGCGCGTGAGCGACGGCAGCGTGACGTTCTGGAAGATCGGCAGGCCGATGATCGCGCCCTGCCGGCCGCGCTCCTCCGGCACATAGACGATGCCGGCTTCGATGGCTTCGGCCGGCGAGCGGATAACTTTGATCTCGCCATCCAGCCGAATCGCGCCGGCGGAGGGTTTGGTAATGCCGATCAGCGACTGCATGAATTCCGAGCGCCCGGCACCGACGAGACCGTAGAAACCGAGGATTTCACCACGGCGCAGTTCGAAATTGATGTCCTCGAATTCCGTCGGGTGACGATAGCCGGAGACGGTCAGCACCGGTTCGCCGATGGCGACCTCCTGCTTGGGAAAGACCTGCCCGACATCGCGGCCGACCATCTGGCGCACCAAATCGTCCTGCGTCGTCTCCGAGATCAACCCCTCACCCACCATGCGCCCGTCGCGGAAGACGGTGTAGCGATCGGCGATGCGGAAGATCTCGTCGAACTTGTGGGAGATGAAGAGGATTGCCTTGCCGTCGGCCTTCAACCGGTCGACCAGATCGTAAAGCTCGTGGATTTCCTTGTGCGACAGAGCGGCCGTCGGCTCGTCCATGATGACGACGCGGGCATCGATGGAGAGTGCACGCGCAATGGCGACGAGGTGCTTGTTGGCGATGCCGAGATCGCGCAGGCGGATCGACGGGTCGAGATCGGCACCGACGCGCGACAGGAGCGCGCGGGCATCGGCATTCATCTTTTTCCAGTCGATCAGGCCGAAGCTGCCGCGCGGCGCATGGCCAAGAAAGATGTTTTCGGCGACCGAGAGTTCGTCGAACAGCACGGTCTCCTGGTGGATCGCCGTCACGCCGGCCTTCGCGGCGGCATTGGCGGTCGGGAAATGGGTTTCCGCACCATCGACGCGGATGGTGCCCTCGTCGGGCTGGTAGATGCCAGTGAGGATCTTCACCAGCGTCGACTTGCCGGCGCCGTTCTCGCCGACCAGCGCCGTCACCGAGCCGGGATAGAGCGAGAGCGAAACGTCCGACAGCGCGCGCACGCCGGGAAACGATTTCGAGATCCCCTCGAGCGCGACGGCGGGCCTGGTCCGCGATATGGTCGTGTCCTGCAGCAAATCTCGGTCCACCGGTTGGATATGTTGGCTCGATTGCGAGCGATGCGGCTTGGGCTGCCCCTCACCCTAGCCCTCTCCCTGCGAGCGGGGAGAGGCAACAGAGGCGTTGCGGCCCGTTTCCTTCTCCCCGCCTGCGGGGAGAAGGTGGCCGGCAGGCCGGATGAGGGGCTTATTCCACGCCGTCGCCGGATCAGAAGATCTTGGCGAACTCTTCGACGTTCTTGGCATCGTAGATGAACGGATCGGCCATGGCGCCTTCGTTCTTGTCGTCGAGCTTGACGGTGCCCATGCGGCCCATCTTCAGTTCGGCGCCGGGCTTGGCTTCCGCGCCGCCGATCAGGTCGTTGGCGATCATCGTGGCGGAGTAGCCGAGGTCGATCGGGTTCCAGATCGCGAAGGACTTGGAGGCGCCCGACTTCACATGGCCGGCCATTTCCGAGGGGAGGCCGAGACCGGTAACGTTGATCTGGCCGATCTTGCCGGCGTCGGTGACGGCCTGGGCGGCGGCGACGATGCCGACGGAGGTCGGCGCGATGATCGCCTTCAGGTTCGGATGAGACTGGATGAGGCCCTGCGTCTCGCGGTAGGACTTGTCGGCAAGGTCGTCGCCATAGACGGTCGCCACGACATTGATGCCCTTGTAGTTCGGCAGCACCTTGTTCATTTCCTCGATCCAGGTGTTCTGGTTGGTCGAGGTGGCGGTTGCTGAGAGCACCGCGACGTCGCCGCCTTCGGGCAGGTTGTCGGCGGCGAGCTTGATGATCATGTTGCCGATCAGCGGGTTCGACGACGGGTTGAGGTGCATCAGACGGCCTTCAGGGGCGACGCCGGAATCCCAGGAGATGACCTTGATGCCGCGGTCCATGGCCTTCTTGAGGGCCGGCACCAGCGCATTGGTGTCGTTGGCCGAAACGGCGATGGCGTCGACCTTCTGGGCGATCAGCGAATTGATCACCTCGATCTGGCCTTCGGCGGTCGTCGTCGTCGGGCCGGTATAGATGACCTCGACATCGCCGAGTTCCTTGGCGGCTTCCTGTGCGCCCTTATTGGCGGCTTCGAAGAAGCCGATGCCGAGCGCCTTCACGACAAGCGCGATTTTCTTGGTTTCCGCCTGCGCGGTCGCCATCATCGCGACCGAAACGGCCGCTGTTACGAGCAAGGTTTTGAGAATTTTCACGTCATTTCCTCCCAGTGAAAAATCAACCCTCCGGCCTCATGCCGATGAGGATGCAGTCTCCGATCTGGTGCCGGCCTGAACGTTCGCGACGATCAGGTTGACACCGGCCTCCTCCAGCATCGCGGCATCCCTGTCCTCGATGCCCGAATCCGTGATGACGGTGGCAATGCGCTTCAGGCCGCAGAGAATGAGGCTGGAGCGCTTGCGGAATTTGGTGGAATCGACCAGCACAATGAGCTCGTCTGCCTGGTCGATCAGCTTCTGTTCGGCCTGGATGAGCAGCGGATCGGCCTCCATCAGGCCGAGCGGGCCGATGCCCTGCGCGCCTATGAACATGCGGCGCGCATAGAAATTGCGCGTCACGTCATTGTCGAAGGGGCTGAGCACGATGTTCTGCTCACGGTAGATCGTGCCGCCGGACAGCATGATCGTGTTCTTCGAATGCTTCAGCAGGTGCTCGGCGATGTTGAACGAATTGGTGAAGACCTGCATGCGGCGGTTGGTCAGGAAATGCACCATCTGAAAGGTGGTGGTCCCACCGTTGATGATGATCGGGTCACCATCCTCGCAGAGCGCCACCGCCTCCTTGGCGATCGCTTGCTTCTGGCGGGTGTTCAGCGTCTCGTTGACCGTAAATGGCCGGCCGGCAAGGCCGACGAATTGCGGCGGATGCAGCGCTTCCGCCCCGCCGCGCACCCGGCGCAGTTTCTTCTGCACGTGAAGCGCCGCGATATCGCGGCGGATCGTCGCCTCGGAACTGTCGGTCAGGTCCACCAGCTCAGGCACGGTGACGACCGGCTTTTCCTGAACCGCGGACAGAATGATCCGATGTCTTTCCTTCTCGTGCATGGCTCCTCCAGTGCTCGCAATGCTTCCATCAGGATCGCGCATTGTCAATCACAATCAATCATATTTTTTCATTGTGCAGTGCGGTATGATTGTTTTTGATCGTTTATGATTGACATCGGCAAAAATCCCGTGTGATCTGAAAGCATGCCGTCGAGCGCCGCGCCAGGTGCTGCCACGAGAAAATACCGGGAGGAAATGCCGATGCTGGACAAGAACCAGGGCGCACGCCTTGCAAACCTGTGGGATGACGCCAAGGCGTCGGCCATGAGCGAGCCCGAGCGCCTGCTCTATCGCTCCAACCTGCTCGGCTCCGACAAGCGCATCACCAATTACGGCGGCGGCAACACCTCGGCGAAGGTCATCGAGAAGGATCCGCTCGGCGCCGGCAATGTCGAGGTGCTCTGGGTCAAGGGTTCGGGCGGCGATGTCGGCACGATCAAGATGGACGGCTTCGCCACGCTCTACATGGACAAGCTGAACGCGCTGAAAAGCCTCTATCGCGGCCTCGAGTATGAGGACGAGATGGTGGGGTATCTGCCCCACTGCACCTTCGACCTCAACCCGCGCGCCGCCTCCATCGACACGCCGCTGCACGCCTATGTACCGAGGAAGCACGTCGACCACATGCATCCCGACGCGATCATCGCGATTGCGGCCGCGAAGAATTCCCGCGAGCTGACCCAGAAAATCTTCGGCGACGATATCGGCTGGCTGCCCTGGAAGCGCCCCGGCTACGAGCTGGGCCTTTGGCTCGAAAAGTTCTGCCTGGAAAATCCTGGTGCACGCGGCCTCGTGCTGGAAAGCCACGGCCTCTTCACCTGGGGCGATACGGCCAAGGAATGTTACGAGACGACGGTCGAGATCATCAACAAGGCGATCGCCTGGTTCGAGGGCAACAACACGGCCCCTGCCTTCGGCGGCGCGGTGAAGCCGGTTCTGGCACCGGCCGAACGCCGCGCGGTCGCCGAAAAGCTGATGCCGGTCATTCGCGGCATGATCAGCAAGGACGAGAAGAAGGTCGGCCATTTCGACGACAGCAGCGCGGTGCTGGACTTCGTCACGGCGAAGGACCTCGCCCCGCTCGCGGCGCTCGGCACCAGCTGCCCGGACCATTTTTTGCGTACGAAAATCCGCCCGCTGGTCGTCGATTTCGACCCCGCCAATCCTGATGTCGACAAGACGCTGGCCGGCCTCGATGAGGCCGTCGCCGCCTATCGCGCCGACTATGCGGCCTATTACGAGCGCTGCAAGCGCGTGGGCAGCCCCGCCATGCGCGACCCCAATGCGGTCGTCTATCTCGTACCCGGCGTCGGCATGATCACCTTCGCCAAGGACAAGGCGACGGCGCGTATTTCCGGCGAATTCTACGTCAACGCCATTAATGTGATGCGCGGCGCGTCCGGCGTTTCGGACTATGTCGGCCTGCCGGAGCAGGAAGCCTTCGACATCGAATACTGGCTGCTGGAGGAAGCGAAGCTCCAGCGCATGCCGAAGCCAAAAAGCCTCGCCGGTCGCATCGCGCTGGTCACCGGCGGCGCCGGCGGCATCGGCAAGGCGACGGCGAACCGGCTGATGGCGGAAGGCGCCTGCGTCGTGCTCGCCGATATCGACGAGGCGGCATTGGCCGAGGCGCAGAGCGAGCTTGCCGGCCGCTACGGCAAGGATGTCGTGCGCGCGGTCACCATGAACGTCACCGACGAGGCGCTGGTCGCAAAAAGCTTTGCTGATACGCTGGTCGAATTCGGCGGCCTCGACATTCTCGTTTCCAATGCGGGCCTTGCCTCCTCCGCCGTCATCGAGGACACGACGCTGGAACTGTGGAACAAGAATATCGGCATTCTCGCGACGGGCTATTTCCTCGTCTCGCGCGAAGCCTTCCGCATCTTCCGCCGCCAGAAGGCCGGCGGCAACGTTGTCTTCGTCGCCTCCAAGAACGGCCTTGCCGCCTCCCCCGGCGCCTCGGCCTATTGCACGGCGAAGGCCGCCGAAATCCATCTTGCCCGATGCCTCGCGCTCGAAGGCGCCTCCGAGCAGATCCGCGTCAACGTGGTGAACCCGGATGCCGTGCTGCGCGGCTCGAAGATCTGGACCGGCGAGTGGAAGGAGCAGCGCGCGGCAATCTACAAGACCGACACCGAAGGGCTGGAGGCACTCTATCGCGAGCGTTCGATGCTGAAACTCTCGGTCTTCCCGGAGGATATCGCCGAGGCCATCTACTTCCTCGCCTCCGACATGTCGGCGAAATCGACCGGCAACATCGTCAATGTCGACGCGGGCAATGCCCAGTCCTTCACGCGCTGAGGAACTTCCTGATGACGATGATTTCCAAGGATGTGGTTGCGCGCGAGAACGACAAGCGCCTCGCCGACCTGAAAAGCGACTACGAGCATCTCGGCGCACAGCTTGCCCGCCGCGGCATCGATATCGATGCGGTGAAGGCGAAGGTGGCGGCCTATGCGGTCGCCGTGCCCTCCTGGGGTGTCGGCACCGGCGGCACGCGTTTCGCCCGCTTCCCCGGCGATGGCGAGCCGCGCAATATCTACGACAAGCTGGAGGACTGCGCCGTCATCCAGGAACTGACGCGCGCGACGCCGACCGTCTCGCTGCATATTCCGTGGGACAAGGTTTCGGACCTCAAGGAGTTGAAGGAAAGGGGTGCTGCCCTCGGCCTCGGCTTCGACGCGATGAACTCCAACACCTTTTCCGATGCGCCGCAGCAGGAGCACTCCTACAAATACGGCTCGCTGTCGCACGCCAATGCCGGCACGCGCCAGCAGGCTGTCGAGCACAATCTGGAATGCATCGCCATCGGTAACGCGCTGGGCTCCAAGGCGCTGACGGTGTGGATCGGTGATGGCACGAACTTTCCGGGCCAGGCGAATTTCACCAAAAGCTTCGAGCGCTATCTCGACGCGATGAAGGCGATCTACAACGGCTTGCCGGACGACTGGCGGCTTTTCACCGAGCACAAGATGTACGAGCCGGCCTTCTATTCGACCGTCGTGCAGGACTGGGGCACCAATTACCTGATCGCCCAGGAACTCGGCCCCAAGGCCTATTGCCTCGTTGACCTCGGCCACCATGCGCCAAACGTCAATATCGAGATGATCGTCGCAAGGCTTATCCAGTTCAAGAAACTCGGCGGTTTCCATTTTAACGATTCGAAATATGGCGACGACGATCTCGATACGGGTTCGATCGATCCCTATCGCCTGTTCCTCGTCTTCAACGAGCTGGTCGATGCGGAAGTGCGCAAGGCGGAGGGCTTTGCCCCGGCGCATATGCTCGACCAGAGCCATAACGTAACCGACCCGA
>NZ_JBLZPH010000026.1:0-227 GCF_049199205.1 Shinella sp. M31
CGCTCCCTACGCCGGCCGTTAATCGACGCCTCACAAGGCCCTTCGCCGACCGGCAGGTCCGGTCGGCTGATCCTCCCCAATTCGAAAGGTTAAGACCATGAACAAGTTCGCAATCGCCATCGCCGCCCTGTCGCTTTCCGCCGGTGCCGCTTTCGCTGAAAACCCCAACTTCGGCCGTTCCGATCTCCAGGCCAGCCAGCCGGCCGTCGACCAGTCGATCACCGCAT
>NZ_JBLZPH010000027.1:0-4001 GCF_049199205.1 Shinella sp. M31
TCTGGCTTCCTTCACCGAGGCAAGCGCGAGCCCGCACTATGGGACGGCGCCGTTCAACGTTTCGGTGAAAAACGATAGCCATGCCGTGACTATGGCGATTTATCGCACGGTCAGCGGCGGAACCTTCAACGCGGCTACCGATAAGGTGGATGAAATAGGCGTCTCGCCTGGGACCACATTTAGTTACACAGTGGGAACGGCGCCAACGTTCTTCACGACCAACGGTGACTTTACCGCTGCCGGGCCACCGCCGACGCTTGGATCGAACTGGAGTATATCGGGCGGTAAGGCAATTCACGCCTCAGGTGCGGGCGGCGCTCTTAACTGGACAGTGACACTGGCAGCCGGCGATGTTGTTCGCTGGGGGGCAACCATTGACAGCATCAGTGGGGCCTCCGCCACTCTGACCGACCGCCTGACCGGTGGCACGACAGTTACGGGGACTGCATTCTCAACGGCTGGTTTTAAATCTGGCCGCCTTACGGCCGTCGCAGGCAATACTACTTTCGCTCCGATTGCGAGTACCAACGCTGCGGTTCAGCTGGACAACGTGTTCGCCTTTAAGCAGACGGCCGATCAGGAACCGCAGGGGACCTGGGACTACCGCGCTGCTGTCCTGAACGCCTCTGGCATTGCTGGCCCGGTGTCAGGGCCTGTCACCATCACAGTCATCTAAATCCAAAGCTTCATAACTGACCGCTCTCTGGCTTTCGCTGGAGCCGCTTTGCATGGGAGCCATTCATGGCGAACGAAATTAAATCCGCGTTTGACTCAGTCTATGCAGACGGGCCTTCTAGCGGCCCCGCCCAGCCGCAGAAGTCGCGTATCCGTGATGAGGTCGGCGGGACGATTCAGGCTCAAGTCGATGCGTTGCAGAAGAGTGTCGACGAGGCAAAGGCCATCGCGGTCACCAGTCGGAAGACACTGGACAACGTCATCTTCCGTTCAACCTCGACTGGCGCCCTTGCGACGGCGTTCGTGAACGGAACGACCCATGACGGACGTGTTGCGGCGACCGGCGAGCGGTTCTTCATGGACGGCCGCACGGACCCGAAAGAGAACGGCGTCTATCTGGTCCCAGCTGCCGGCGCCCCGGCTCGCACGACGGATGCCGATACCGGCGCCGAACTTCTTGGCGCGACGTTCTATGTGGCGGCCGGGTCCTCCTCCAAGGGAAAAACATACACCTGCAAAAACGCCACGGCTCCTGTAATTGGCACCGACGCCATTACCTTCGCGCTCGTTAATGAGCAGAACACCGCGGTGCCATCGGCCCTCGATGCGCTGCGCAAGAACGCCAACAGTGTCGCGACCGCCGCCACTATCGACATCGACAACGTGACTGGCGAATACGTGCCGTTGACGGGCGACGTGACCGTCTCGGCTGTCACGCTCGGCGTCGACCGGGAAAGGTCGCTTCGTGTTGACGGTTCACCGTTCTTCAAGGTCGGGGCGCTCCTCAAGGGGGATAACGACGGTAAAGATGTGCAGATGTTCCCCGGAGACCGTGTGCTCTTGCGCGGCGAAGCCGGCGGCATCGTGCGCTTCTGGCGGCAGCGCCAGTTGCAGCTTGTCACGGATGATGGGGTCGACGCTTACCGCTGGGAAGATAGCTACGGCAACACGCTGATGCGCATCGGCCTTGACGGCATGGTTTACATCGGAGGCATGCAGATCGATCCGCAGGCGATCGGCGGCGATATCGAATTCGGCGCGTCTCCCGGCTACACCTTCGCCCGTCTCGGTGCCAAGAGCAGCATGATCAACGGCATTCGCATCGATGCGTGGCCGCTGCGCTCGTTCGAAATCCAGGACATCTGGGGCCATGTTCTCTGGCGGCCCAACATGCCCTTGGGGAGCGCGTCGCAGGAGCCGACTGAAATCCCGCAGCCGCAAAGTCTGGAACTTTACCTTGGCAAATACCTCTACGCGGTTGAGGGCGAGGAAAGCACTTTGGTTGTCGACAACATCCTGAAAAACCGAATGGATGCGGCACTCGTGCAGGCGTCGATCTTCCCGCGAACGGGGGCCGCCTATAAGGCGCGTTCATTCGTTTCGTCGACGCAGATCAAGCCGTCTGACATGGCTGGCGGCGCAACACTGATCGTTCGCCCGAAAAGTTGGGACGCGAAGAATGCGTCCGAGCTGAGGCTGACGACGCGGATTGCCACGCTCGCATCGCTCACAGGGCTGACGCCGAAGATCCTGTCGCTTACCGATTCCATCGGCACCTATCAGGGGCTCTACTACCAGCACCAAGCCTATCTTGACTGGGGTGTCACCCCGACGTGGGTCGGCACGACACCGACTGAAAACAACACGCCTTCGGGGGTGACCAATCACTTTGTGCTGGATTCGACATATTCCGGCGAGTGCCGTCCTGGCATCGAACTGGCCGACTACACCAACTATCTGACGACGACGCTTTCGCCGGTCTCTATTGGTGGGGAGGCGGCATACCTCGCGGCCGACACATCGACGAAGCGGACATTCAATCCGCTGCTCGTCATCGACGATGGCGTTGTGGATGACGCCGACCTTCGCAATGGCTACTTCATCGACTTCGCCGCCTATTTCAGCCGGTTCGGCCTCGCAGCGCCGGATATGCTGAGCCTCGTGCTTTGCCGCAACGACGTCCGTCGCCTGAACACGAGTAGCGCATACGCCCTTATCAAGGCGGAGATGGCCCTGCTAATTCGACGCTGGCGGGCCTACAGCGCGACAAAGCCGATCATCTTCATGCTGCCCGGCACGGCCCGAACGCCGGACGAGGACCTCGATTGGCCGGTCGAAATACAGGCGTACCGCGCTCTGCTCGATCTACAGGCGCAGATCGCCGACAGCCGGTTCCATATCTGCTTCGCCCAAGCCTTCGTCCCCAACGACGGCAGTTTTGACCTCACGCTTGCATCGACTTCGCCCAACGCCACGACCGGCGTGATCACGCGCACGATCGAAGACGGCATCCATCCCTACGGATACGCCCGAGAGGAAGACATGCGCCAACTCGCAATGACGGGCGCTTATGCCCTGACCCATATCTAAAGGATCAAGCCATGCCTCGTTTTACTTCTCCCACTGATGCCAGCGCCTACGCGACCGAGTTCGGCGGCTACCTGTCTCGCGACGGTCTGGAATGCCTGCATATCTTCGACGGCTCCCTGGAGCGGTCTTTGCTCAATCTTGCGCCGGGAAAGCCCGTGCCGGATGGCGTGGTCGGGGGCGGTACGCCGGCCATCGGCACGGGGAGCGCATGGCTGGAGGTATCGGGCACGAACTGGATTGAGGTGTCGGCGACCGACTCTCTCAACCAGACGATCTATTCCGTCGTGAAGAGCGCCGCTTCCATGGCTGACGACAACAATCGGCCGACATATTGGGCGAACGGTCTGAACTTTCCGGCGAACGGCGAGTCCGCCAATTCGTTCGGCAATCGCCTGGTCGTCACCGCCGCGACAGCGGAGCGGTTCGGCGCTGGCTTTGGCAACGATACGACCGACGATGAAACCACAACTACATCGGTCGCTGCCACCCATAACACCTGGCACCTGCTGGTTTGCAAGATCATCGCCACAGGCTCCGGCCAAGGGGTCTCCATTCAGAACATTACGGCCGGAACAAGCGTGGCGACCGCGACGACCGCAAAGCCTCGCTTTCCTGTGATCGGCCGATATCGCATCGGTTCGCAGCGTAGCGGCGCCCAGATCGCCGGCAGTCAGCAGAAATGGTGGATGAAGTATAGCAAGGTCACCAATGCCGATGAGGACGCCCGCAACATCGCGCAGATCCGCGAATATCAGCTGAAGCGCTGGGGCATCGTGGTCTGAGGCTTCCCGTCATCGGCTATCAAGCGTGAAAAGGAAATCCCCATGACCACCATCCAGCGTGGCCGCGCGTTTTTGCGCGGCCAGAAGGAGCCCCATGGCTAGAGAAACCCTATCAACCGCTCTCGAGCTCATGTTCGGGCATGAGGGCGGCTATGTGAATTCGAAGACCGACCG
>NZ_JBLZPH010000028.1:0-5054 GCF_049199205.1 Shinella sp. M31
AGTCCTTGCTGGTCGCCCAGGCGATGAACTTCTCGGCCGATGCCGTCTTCTGCGAGCCGGCCGGGATCGCGAGGTTCCAGGCCCAGAGCCAGTTGCCGCGTTTGCCGAGGCCCGTATCGGGCGCCAGCGCATAGCCGACCTTGTCGGCGACCGTCGATTCCTTCGGGTTGGAAACGAAGGACGCCGCCACCGTGGCGTCGATCCACATGCCGCAATTGCCCTGCTGGAACAGCGCCAGGTTCTCGTTGAAGCCGTTCGAGGACGCGCCCTGCGGGCCGGCGTCGTTCATCAGCTTGACGTAGAAGTCGAGCGTGTTCTTCCATTCCGGCTGGTCGAACTGCGGGGTCCACTTCTCGTCGAACCAGCGAGCGCCGAAGGCGTTCGCGGTCGCCGTCAGGAAGGCCATGTTTTCGCCCCAGCCGGCCTTGCCGCGAAGGCAGATGCCGTTGATGCCGGCATTGCGGTCGGTCATCTTGCGGGCGGCGTCGGCGATGAATTCCCAGGTCGGGGCGTCGGGCATGGTGAGCCCGGCCTTCTCCATCAGGTCCTTGCGGTACATGACGAAGGAGCTTTCGCCGTAGAACGGCGCGGCATAGAGCTTGCCGTCATCGCCGGTCAGGCCCGAGCGGATGGCCGGCAGCAGGTCGTCGACGTCGTAATCGGCGCCGAGATTGTCGAGTGGCACCAGCCAGCCCTGCTTGGCCCAGATCGGAACTTCATAGGTGCCGATCGTCATGATGTCGTACTGACCGCCCTTCGTCGCGACGTCGGTCGTGACGCGCTCGCGCAGCACGTTTTCCTCGAGCGTCACCCACTCGAGCTGAATGTCCGGGTTCTTCTTGGTGAAATCTTCCGTCAGTCCCTGCATGCGCACCATGTCGCCGTTGTTGACGGTGGCGATGGTCAGCGTTTCGGCATGGGCGAAACCGCTGAGGAGAGCAGCCGAGCTGACGCCCAGCAGAAGGGTTCTCAAATTCATCATCTTCCTCCCAGAAGAGTTATGAGCATTTGCTTTGCTCGTGAGCAATTACCCACAAACAGGCGCAGGAAGTCAACAACCAATCGTTGCTGCACCGCACAAGGCGGGACTGCGACCATTGAATCGCATGGGAAATTTCTATGTGGGAAAAACGCTCAGGAGTGCGCGGGAAGGTCGGCCGTCAGGCCGAAAGCAGGTAACGCGCCGTCGCTTCGTCGGTGATGACACCGTTGATCATACGCCCGCGCAAGGCGGCCAGGAGGGCGAGATATTTTCGCTTGCCCTTGGCGAGGCCGATGACCGTCGTCGTTTCACGCGGTGGCAGGGGCACGGAGGCGACGCGTTCATTGATGCTGCCGTCGAGCAGCTTGCCGTTTCGGTCGAACATCCAGCCGCAGATTTCGCCGGCTGCGCCGTCTTCCATCAGCCGCGCCATTTCCTGCGGGTCGAGGAAACCGTCGAGGCAGAGCGGCGCGTCCGCGCCGAGCTCACCGATGCCGACGAAGGCGACATCCGCCTCGCGGCCGAGTTGCAGCGTCGACTGCACGAGGCTCTGCTTGTGCAGAAGATCGCGCTCCTCGATGGAGGAGACGAGCACCGGCAACGGCATCGGATAGTGCCGCGCCTTGACGGCATCGGCCATGGAGAAGATGACGTTGTAGTAGGCCGCAGAACCGTCCGGGCCGATATTGCCGGTCAGCGACATGATGCGGTGTTGCGGACATTCCATGGCCGGCAACTGGTCGATCGCCGCCTTCAGCGTGCGGCCCGTACCGACCGCCAGCACGATCGGCTCGGATTTCTTCAGCCAGCGCTCGATTTCCGCAGCCCCTGCCTCGGCAATGCCGATCGTCGTCGAACTGGAACCGGGATCGCTCGGCACGATATCGACATGCACGAGACCGAACTTCTTGCGCAGCTCCTCGCCGAGCTCCAAGCATTCGGCGATGGGATGGTCGAGCCGCACCTTGATCAGGCGCTCGGCGACGGCAAGCGACACCAGACGCTGGGCGGATTGCCGGGAAATGCCCATGGCGGACGCGATCTCGTCCTGCGTTCGGCCCGCGACATAATAGAGCCAGCCGGCCCGTGCCGCATCGTCCAGCCGTCCGGCCGTCTCCGTCCGCTTCGCCATTGCATTTCCCTTCTTTGTCCTGATTTGCTGCATCTTTTCCCGCCCCCTGTCAAACGTCATCTGACGGCGCAGCAAGGACAGACGACGCTGCGGTCCGTTCTTGACGAACGGAAAACATAACCAGGATCATCATGTTTATTTTTACTTCAGACACTGAAAAACCAGCATTTTTTCTGAAGTTTTACCGTTTGATAAAAAAATAAAGCTGAGTTACCGTTCTCTTATTCAAAAAGCCCACGCGAATGGGAGATAATCATGGGAACGACGCAATCTGGGATCCATCGGGGGCGTCTGACGCCGGCCGAATACGACACGAATTTTTCCGACCTTCACCCGCGCCTCGACGATCATGAGGCGCTGGTCGCAGCCGACCGCTGCTACTTCTGTCACGACGCGCCGTGCATGACGGCCTGTCCGACCGCCATCGACATTCCGCTGTTCATTCGCCAGATCTCGACGGGCAATCCGATCGGCTCGGCAAAGACGATCTTCGACCAGAACATTCTGGGCGGCATGTGCGCCCGCGTCTGTCCCACCGAGACGCTCTGCGAACAGGCCTGCGTGCGCAACACCGCCGAGCACCGTCCGGTGGAAATCGGCCGCCTGCAACGCTATGCGACCGATGTGGCGATCAGCGAAAACCAGCATTTCTATGAACGCGCCGCGCGCACGGGCAAGGCGATCGCCGTTGTCGGCGCCGGCCCGGCCGGTCTCGCCTGCGCCCATCGGCTGGCCATGGAAGGCCATGATGTCGTGATCTTCGAAGCCCGCGAAAAGGCCGGCGGCCTCAACGAATACGGCATCGCCACCTACAAGGCGGTCGATGATTTCGCCCAGCGTGAAGTGGATTACGTACTCGCCATCGGCGGCATCGAAGTGAAGAATGGGCTGAAACTCGGCCGCGACTTCACCCTCGCCGATCTCGCCGCCAATTTCGATGCCGTCTTCCTCGGCATGGGTCTGGGCGGCGTCAATGCGCTCGGCGCTGAAGGCGAAAACCTGCCCGGCGTCTATGACGCGGTCGATTTCATCGCCGAGCTGCGCCAGGCAACCGACAAGGCCACCGTTCCGGTCGGCCGCCGCGTCGTCGTCATCGGCGGCGGCATGACAGCCATCGACGCCGCCGTCCAGGCAAAGCTGCTCGGCGCCGAGGAGGTGACGATCTGCTACCGCCGCGGCAAGGAGCACATGAACGCCTCACCCTTCGAACAGGATCTTGCCGCCGCCAAGGGCGTGATGATCCGCCACTGGCTGCAGCCGAAGCGCGTCATCGCCCGCGACGGCCAGGTTGCCGGCATCGAGATGGAATATACCGAAATCCAGGACGGCAGGCTCGTCGGCACCGGCGAGACGGGCGTTCTCACCGCCGACCAGATCTTCAAGGCCATCGGCCAAACCTTCGAAGCGGCGGGCCTCGGTTCGCTCGCCATGGCCGGCAACCGCATCGCCATCGACAGCGAAGGCCGCACCTCGGTCGCCAATGTCTGGGCGGGCGGGGACTGCGTGAAGGCGGGAGAAGACCTTACGGTCACCTCCGTTGCCCAGGGCCGCGATGCGGCCGATTCGATCAACCGCATGCTCGCTGCCGGTGCGCAGCCTGCCTCTGCCGTCGCTTGAGGAGCTGAGACATGGCTGATCTTCGCAACAATTTCGTCGGCATCAAATCGCCCAATCCGTTCTGGCTCGCTTCTGCGCCGCCGACAGACAAGGCCTACAATGTCGAGCGCGCCTTCAAGGCGGGCTGGGGCGGCGTGGTCTGGAAGACCCTCGGCGAGGAAGGCCCGCCCGTCGTCAACGTCAACGGCCCGCGTTACGGCGCGATCTGGGGCGCCGACCGCCGCCTGCTCGGCTTGAACAACATCGAACTCATCACCGACCGCGACCTCTACACCAACCTGCGCGAGATGAAGCAGGTCAAGATGAACTGGCCGGACCGGGCGCTGATCGCCTCGATCATGGTGCCCTGCGAGGAGGAGAGCTGGAAGGCGATCCTGCCTTTGGTGGAAGAGACCGGCGCCGACGGCATCGAGCTCAACTTCGGCTGTCCGCACGGCATGTCCGAGCGCGGCATGGGTGCCGCCGTCGGCCAGGTGCCGGAATATATCGAAATGGTCGTGCGCTGGTGTAAGCAGTACACGCGCATGCCTGTTATCACCAAGCTGACGCCTAATATCACCGATGTCCGCAAGCCCGCCCGCGCCGCCAAGGCCGGCGGCACCGATGCCGTGTCGCTGATCAATACCATCAACTCGATCGTCTCCGTCGATCTCGACAATTTCGCGCCCAACCCGACGGTCGGTGGCAAGGGCACGCATGGCGGCTATTGCGGCCCGGCGGTCAAGCCCATCGCGCTCAACATGGTGGCCGAGATCGCCCGCGATCCGGAAACCTACGGCCTGCCGATCTCCGGCATCGGCGGCGTCACCACCTGGCGTGACGCCGCGGAATTCCTGGTGCTCGGCGCCGGCAACGTGCAGGTCTGCACGGCCGCGATGACCTACGGCTTCAAGATCGTGCAGGAGATGATCACGGGTCTGTCCGACTGGATGGACGCCAAGGGTCACCGCACTCTCGACGACATCTGCGGCCGCGCCGTGCCCAATGTCACGGATTGGCAGTATCTCAACCTCAACTACATCGCCAAGGCCCATATCGATCAAGATGCCTGCATCAAGTGCGGCCGCTGCCACATCGCCTGCGAGGACACCTCGCACCAAGCGATCACGCAGTTCGTCGATGGCGTCAGGCACTTCGAGGTGATGGAAGACGAGTGCGTCGGCTGCAATCTCTGCGTCAACGTCTGCCCCGTCGAGAACTGCATCACCATGGTCGGCCTGGAACCCGGCACGCTCGACCAGCGCACCGGCAAGGTCGTCGATCCGAACTATGCGAACTGGACGACGCATCCCAACAACCCGATGGCCCGGCAGGCTGCGGAGT
>NZ_JBLZPH010000029.1:0-27936 GCF_049199205.1 Shinella sp. M31
GCACGGTGCGGAAAATGTCGTCCGCCTCTTTCGTCAGGCTCTCGTCACCGCACAGCACGCGGGCGCGGGTCAGCGCCATATGCTCCCAGGTCCAGGCCTCCTCGGCCTGATATTTGGCGAAGGAGGTGATGCGGGTCGCGACCGGCCCCTTGTTGCCGGAGGGGCGCAGCCGCATGTCCACCTCATAGAGCACGCCTTCCGCCGTCGGGGCGGACAGGGCAGCGATCAGCCGCTGGGTGATGCGGGTAAAATATTTCATGTTGTCGAGCGGCTTGGCGCCATCAGACTCGAAGGCATCGCTGTCATGATCGTAAAGCAGGATCAGGTCGATATCGGAGCCGGCCGTCAGCTCGAAGCTGCCAAGCTTGCCCATGCCGACCAGCGCCACGCGCCCGCCGGGGAATTTACCATGCGCCGCCTCCACCTCGTCCAGCACCGCCTTCAGCGCCGCGGCGACGATGAGATCGGCGACATGGGTGAAGGCGCGGCCGGCCTGCTTGCCGGAGATCGCGCCCGTCAGCAGTCGGATGCCGATGAGGAAGCGCTGCTCGGCGGCGATGATGCGCAGGCGGTCGAGGATTTCCTCGTAGTGCCGCGCGCCGGAGACGAAGCCCTCGATGCGCTCGGCAAGATAGGCGCGTGTCGGCAGCTCGGCGAGCAGGCCGGGATCGAGCATGCCGTCAAAGACATGCGGCTTGGCCGCGATCACCTCGGCAAGGCGCGGCGCCGACGACATGATGTTGACGATGAGGGAGAGCAGCGCCGGATTGTTGCCGAGCAGCGAGAAGAGTTGGATGCCCGCCGGCAGGCCGGAGATGAAGTTGTCGAAGCGCAACAGCGCGTCATCCGCCCGCTTGCTCTCGCCGAAGACGCGCAGCAATTGCGGCGTCAGCTCCGTCAACCGCTCGCGTGCCTCGACGGATTGCGTGGCACGGTAGCGGCCGTAGTGCCAGGTGCGGATGGTGCGGGAAATATCGGCGGGGCGCTCGAAGCCGAGGCGCTTCAGCGTTTCCAGCGTATCGGGATCGTCCTTCTGGCCGGTGAAAACCAGGTTGCCGGTTTCGGAGGACAGCTTCGCCTCCTGCTCGAACAGCGCCGCATAGCGCCGTTCGACGGTCTTCAGCACTTCGACCAGTCTCGCCGAGAAGCTGCCGGTGTCCTCGAAGCCCAGCATGAACGCAATGCGCTTCAGTTCCGCCTCGGTGTCCGGCAGGAGATGGGTCTGCTCGTCGCGCACCATCTGGATGCGGTGCTCGACATCGCGCAGGAACCAGTAGGCCTCCGTCAATTCGCTGGCCGTCGCCGGGTCGATCCAGTTAGCCTTAGCCAGTTCTCCCAGCATCGGCTCGGTGGCGCGCAGGCGAAGTGCAGGCACACGGCCACCCGCGATGAGCTGCTGGGTCTGCACGAAGAATTCGATCTCCCGAATGCCGCCGCGACCGAGCTTGACGTTATGCCCCTTCACCGCGATCTCGCCATGGCCCTTGTGCACATGGATCTGCCGCTTGATGGAGTGAATGTCGGCGATCGCCGCATAATCGAGATATTTGCGGAAGACGAAGGGCGTCAGGCCCTTGAGGAAGGCTTCGCCCGCCTTGATGTCGCCGGCAATCGGCTTGGCCTTGATGAAGGCTGCACGCTCCCAGTTCTGGCCGCGGCTTTCGTAATACAGCATGGCCGAATCGAAGGAGATGGCGAGCGGTGTCGCACCGGGATCGGGCCGAAGACGCAGGTCCGTGCGAAAGACATATCCATCCGCCGTGCGCTCCTGCATGATGCGGATGAGGCGGCGCACGAGGCGCGAGAAGGTTTCCACCGCTTCGCTCGCATCCACGGCGACCTCGGCCATTGGATCGTAGAAGACGACGAGGTCGATATCGGAGGAATAGTTGAGTTCCGCGGCACCGAGCTTGCCCATGCCGAGCACGATCAAGCCGGATTTGTCGCTCGGCCGCGCCGGATCGGGCAGTTTCAGCTTGCCGCTCTGGTGGGCCGAGAGAAGAAGGTGGTCGATGGCTGCGGAAGTCGCCGCCTCGGCCAATGCGGTAAGAAGAGCGGTGGTGCGGCGTGCGTCGAAAATGCGGGCGAGATCGGCGAGCGCCGTGAGGAAGGCGACCTCGCGCTTGGCGATGCGCAGCCGGGTCATCAGCACGCCTTCCGTCACCTCGCCTTCCGAGGTTTGCCAGGCCGTGCGGGCGCGGGCAATGGCGGCGTCTATGGCCGGTAGGAGCGGCTCCTCCAGCGCGCGAACCAGCAGACGCGGGTCGATGCGGGCGGTGTCGCGCAGATAGGGCGACAGCGTGAAGGCGGCGACGATGAAATCCTTGAGCGGGCCATCCTCGCCGATGAGCTTTGCGATGGCGGCGTGGTCCTTCGCCCAATCCTTGAGATCGGACAGGACCGATTTGACCTCCGTCTGGCTAAGCGGCCGGATGGGGGAAGCCGTAAGATCGGAAAACCGCGTCGTTTCCGTCACGCTCATGATATCTCCTCGTCCTCAACGGACGAGATGTATCAGTCCGGACGGATAGGGAAAACCATCCTGACGGTCAGCCCCCGATTGTTTTCCCGCTCGGGATGAGTGGCATCGAGTTCCAGGAGGCCGTGATGCATCTCCATGACCGCGCCGACCAGCGACAGGCCGAGGCCGGTACCGGGTTTCGAGCGGCTGGCATCGAGACGAACAAAGCGCTTCACCACGTCGTCGCGTTTGTCGTCGGGTATGCCGGGGCCGTTGTCGGCAACAGCAAGCACGACGTCGCCGTCACGGCGCGAAAGCGACACGCGGATTTCCGGTTCGCCCCCGCCGCCCTCCGCATATTTGATCGCGTTGTCGATGAGGTTGCCAAGCGCCTGGCCGACGAGTTCCCGATTGCCTTTGATTTCGATCGCCTCGGCGATCTCGGTGACGAGACGCAAGCCGCCGTCCTCGGCGACGGGCTCATAGAGTTCCGCGCTGTCGCGGGCAATACCGCTGATATCGATCGTGCTCATCTCAGCCGGTGCCTGCCCCGCCTCGACGCGCGAGATCATCAGCAGCGCATTGAAGGTGCGGATCAGTTGGTCGGACTCACCGATCATCTCCTCGAGCGCCGTGCGGTAGTCGGCCTTGTCGTCGCCGGCAAGCGCGGCTTCCGCCTTGTTGCGCAGACGGGTCAAGGGCGTCTTGAGGTCATGGGCAATATTGTCGGAGACCTGCTTCAGCCCTTCATTGAGCTTTTCGATGCGGCCGAGCATTGTGTTCAGCGATTCGGAGAGACGGTCGAACTCGTCGCCGGACCCGCTGGTCGGCAGGCGCTGCGAGAGGTCGCCGGCCATGATGCGCTGGCTGGCGCCGGACATGCGATTCATGCGCTTCAGCGCGTTGCGGCCGATGAGATACCAGATGGCGAGCGCGCCGATGCCCATGACGCCGAGCGCCACCATCAGCGCCTGTCGCACCAGCTTGCGGAAATTCTCAGGCTCGCCAAGATCGCGACCGACAAGCACGCGCAGCCCGTTGGAGAGCACCACCACCTGCGCATAGGCCATAGGCCGCTTGTTGCCGCGCGCCTCCTCCTGATAGCGCTGGTAGAGGAAGGGTGTCTCGGTCCAGCCTTCCGTATCCAGCACGCCGGGTTGCAGCGAGGCCACGTTGCCGGCCAGCACCTCACCCGTCGGGCTTGCGATGATATAGAGATTGGCGCCCGGCTGGCGGGCGCGGCGCTCGAGCGTGCGCAACAGGCCGTTCATACCGCTCTTTTCGAAGATCGCCTCGATCTGCTGTCCTTCCTGGGCCACGGCATCGCGCATCTGCTGGCGCAGCAAGCCTTCGGACATGGTCGAGACGTAGAAGACGAGGAAGGCCGCGCAAATGGCGAACAGCAGGAGATAGACGGCGGAAAGCCGCACCGCCGTGGTGCGGTAGAGAACGGTCAGGCGGCCGAGCAGTCCGTTCATGAGGTCAGCCCGCCGCCTCGTCCTTCATCATGTATCCCGCGCCGCGCACGGTGCGCAGCAGCGGCTGATCGAAATCCTTCTCGATCTTCGAGCGCAGCCGCGAGACATGGACGTCGATGACATTGGTCTGGGGGTCGAAATGATAGTCCCAGACGTTTTCGAGCAGCATGGTGCGCGTCACCACCTGGCCGGCATTCTTCATCAGATATTCGAGCAGGCGGAACTCGCGCGGCTGGAGCAGGATTTCCTTGCCCGCCCGCTTGACCGTGTGCGAGAGCCGGTCGAGCTCGAGATCGCCGACGCGATAGACCATGTCCTGGTCCGGCGTGCCCTTGCGGCGGCCGAGAACCTCGACACGCGCCAGTAACTCGCTGAACGCATAGGGTTTTGGAAGATAGTCGTCGCCGCCGGCGCGCAGGCCCGTCACCCGGTCATCGACCTGGCCGAGCGCCGAGAGGATAAGCACCGGGGTATGAATGTTGCGGCGGCGCAGCTCGGTGATCAGCGACAGGCCGTCGCGGCGCGGCAGCATGCGGTCGATGACCAGCACATCATAGCTGTTTTCGGTTGCCAGAAAGAGGCCGCTCTCGCCGTCGCTCGCGTGGTCGAGCACGATGCCCGCCTCGCGAAAGGCCTTCGAGAGATAGGCGGCGGCCTCCAGATCGTCTTCCACAATCAATATCTTCATCGTACGAACCTTACAGCACGTTCGCCACGCCTTGGCTAGAACCGGGCCTTGGAGACAGCGACGCCGCGAAACCTTGCGATTCCGCGGCGCCGTTCAAAAGGGCTATGGAGCCGATCAGCCCTGGTCGATCGGCAGCGCCAAGAAGCGGCTGCCATCCTTGGTCTCGACCTGGAACAGCGCCTTGGAGCGGCCGTCCTTGCGGGCGCTATTCAGCACCTTTACGACGTCGTCAGCCGACTTGACCACCTGGTTGTTGACCGAGGTGATGCGGTCACCTTCCTTGAGGCCGCGGTCGCTGGCATCCGAGTCCGGATCGACGGAGGAAACCGTCAGGCCGTCATCGCCAGGGGTGACCGAGATGCCGAGGTCGGCCAGAGCCTGTTCGCTCGGCGCGGTTTCCGGCTCAGCCTCGTCGGTGCTCGTCGCAGCCTGGATCTGCTCGCCGGCCAGCGTGCCGATCTCGACCGGGATGTTCTGGGACTTGCCGTCACGCCAGACCGAAATCTCGACCTTCTTGCCGGGTGCGATCTGCGCGACGCGGCGGGCGAGATCGCGCGGGTCCTTGATCGGCTCGCCATCGAGCGCGGTGATCACGTCACCCTTCTTGATGCCGGCCTTGGCGCCGGGCGAATCGGCCTGCGGCTCGACGACCAGCGCACCGGCGGCTTCCGCCAGACCGAGCGAGTCGGCGATGTCACGGCTCACCGGCTGGATCTGCACGCCGAGCCAGCCGCGATCGACCTTGCCGTCCTTCATCAGGTTGGCGACGACGCCTTTGGCGACGGATGCCGGAATGGCGAAGGCGATGCCGACATTGCCGCCCGAGGGTGAGAAGATCGCGGTGTTGATGCCGACGACCTGGCCGGAGAGGTTGAAGGTCGGGCCGCCCGAATTGCCACGGTTCACGGCAGCGTCCACCTGCAGGTAGTCGTCATAAGGGCCGGAGCCGATGTCGCGGCCACGCGCCGAGATGATGCCGGCCGTCACCGTGCCGCCAAGACCGAAGGGGTTGCCGACGGCAACGACCCAGTCGCCGACGCGGATCTGGCTGTCGTCGGCGAAGTCCACATAGGTGAACTTGCGCTTGTCCTTTTCCTCAACCTTGAGAACGGCGAGGTCCGTGCGGCTGTCCTTGCCGACCAGCTTGGCATCAAGCTCGGTGCCGTCGTTCATGACAACCGTGAAGGCCGAGCCGTCGCTGACGACGTGATTGTTGGTGACGATATAGCCGTCTTCCGAGATGAAGAAGCCGGAGCCCTGCGCAGTCGGGCGCAGATGCGGCTTGCGGCCGGGGCCGCGACGGTCATCGCCGCGATCGCCGAACTGGCGGCCGGGACCGCGGTCGCCATGCATGTCATCCTGGCCACCGAATTCGCGGAAGAAGCGCTTCAGCGGATGATCGTCGGGCAGTTCGTCAAAGCCGCGGCCACCGAAATTGAACGAGAAGTTGCTCTCGTCATTGGCCGGCTTGATATCGGACTGGACGCGGACGGAAACGACGGCCGGGGAAACGGCCGAAACGACATCGGCAAAGCTCGCGACCTTCGGGCCTTCGACGGAAACGGCTTCCGCAAAGCTCTGGCTGACAGTGGCGGGAATGCCGGTCGCAAGCATCACGGCCGCAAGCCCGGCGACGGTTGTCGTCTTCAGGACGGTCTTGAGGCCTGGACGGAATGCTGAAATCTTGGACATTCTTTGCACCTTTTCTCTCATGTCGTGGCCGCATTCGGCGGCTCATGAGAGAAGAGATAGGACGGCGCACATTACGGCACACTATCCGCCGCATGAATTTTTGGTAATGTTGGAAAAATCCGGGCGAAAACGCGCTAGTCACCCTTGAGGGCGCGCTCCAGCTCCGCCTTTTCCACGTCGGACAGCGGCGTTCCCGTCGGCTTTCCGCCGCGTTTGCGTACGAACAGGATCATCGCCGTCGCACCGGCGAGGAACAGCACGATCGGCGCACCCCAGAGCAGCAGCGTCTCGCCGCGCAGGCGCGGGTTCAACAGCACGAATTCGCCGTAGCGCGAGACGACATAATCGATCACCGCCTGGTCGCTGTCACCGTTCTTCAGGCGCTCGCGCACGAGGAGGCGCAAATCACGGGCGAGTTCGGCATTGGAATCGTCGATCGACTGGTTCTGGCAGACCATGCAGCGCAGCTGTGACGACAGCGTTCGCGCACGGGCCTCCAGCGCCGGATCGGCCAGCACTTCGTCGGGATTGACGGCGAAGGCCGGAAACGCGGTCAGCAGGAAGGCGAAGACGATGAGCAGGCGGCGCATCACTCGGCCGCCTCCAGAACGGGCTTGACCTTGCGCGCCTTCTGCGGGGCACCGACACGCAGGCGCCTGTCGCAGAGCGAGACGGCACCGCCCGCCATCATGATCAGCGCGCCGATCCAGATGCAGAGAATCATCGGCTTCCACCAGACGCGCACGACGATGCCGCCATCGGCCATCGCATCGCCGAGGGAGACATAAAGCTGGCTGAGGCCGAAGGTGCGGATGCCGGCTTCCGTCGTCGGCATGCGGCGCGCGGTATAGAGCCGCTTGGAGGACCAGATATCCGTGACCGTCACGCCGCCCTGCGCCACCGTGAAGTGGCCGGACTCTTCCGAATAGTTCGGCCCCTGCCCGCGGCGCATGCCGTCGAAGGTCAGCATGTAGCCGCCAGCCTCCACCTGCATGCCCGGCTTCATCTCCACGACATGCTCCGTCTCGAACGCCGTCACCGCGATGACGCCGATGACGGTCACGCCGACACCGATATGGGCAAGCGCCGTGCCGAAGGCCGAACCCGGCAGGCCGACGAAGCGGCGGAAAGCGACATTGCCCTTCACCTTTCCGATGCCCGCGCGCATCCAGAGATCCGTGAGCGAGCCGGCGATCATGTAGAAGCCGATGGCAATACCGAAATAGGCCAGAACCGGCCCGCCACCATGCGCATAAACGACGGCAGCCGAGACGACGAGACCAACGGCCACCGCCGCAAACAGCCGCTGCCCGGCCGCAAAGACGTCGCCGCGCTTCCAGGCCAGCAGCGGCCCGAACGGCACGGCGAGCAGGAGCGGCAGCATCAGGAGGCCGAAGGTCAAATTGAAGAAGGGCGGGCCGACGGAAATCTTCTCGCCCGTCAGCGCTTCCAGCACCAGCGGATAGAGCGTTCCGGTCAGCACCGTCGCCGCCGCCGTCGTCAGGATCAGGTTGTTCAGAACCAGCGCCCCCTCGCGCGAGATCGGCGCGAAGAGCCCGCCGGCCTTCAGCGTCGCGGCGCGGAAGGCGAAGAGCGACAGCGCGCCGCCGATGAAGAAGACGAGAATGGCGAGGATGAAGACGCCGCGCGTCGGGTCCGTCGCGAAGGCATGCACCGAGGTCAGCACGCCCGAGCGCACGAGGAAGGTGCCGAGCAGCGACATGGAAAAGGTGAGGATGGCGAGCAGCACCGTCCAGATCTTCAGCGCCTCGCGCTTTTCCATGACGAGCGCGGAATGCAACAGCGCCGTGCCGGCGAGCCAGGGGATGAAGGAGGCGTTTTCCACTGGATCCCAGAACCACCAGCCGCCCCAGCCGAGTTCGTAATAGGCCCAATAGGAGCCCATTGCGATGCCGGCGGTCAGAAAGCTCCAGGCGGCCAGCGTCCAGGGGCGCACCCAGCGCGCCCAGGCGGCATCGATCCGTCCCTCGATCAACGCCGCGATGGCAAAGGAGAAACAGACAGAGAAGCCGACATAACCGAGATAGAGCAGCGGCGGATGGATCGCGAGGCCAACATCCTGCAGCACCGGATTGAGGTCGCGCCCCTCGGCCGGCGCGGGCGCAAGACGGATGAAGGGGTTGGAGGTCAGGAGGATGAACAGCGCAAAGGCCGTCGAGATGAGGCCCTGGATGGCCAGGACATTGGCGCGCAGCCGCTCCGGCAGGTTCCTGCCGAAGGTGGCGACAAGCGCGCTGAAGAAGACGAGGATGAGGAGCCAGAGCAGCATCGAGCCCTCATGGTTCCCCCAGACGCCGGAGATCTTGTAGATCATCGGCTTCAGCGAGTGCGAATTCTCCCAGACATTCACGACCGAGAAGTCGGATACGACATAGGCGAAGGTCAGGACCGAAAAGGAGAACAGCACCAGCAGAAAACCGGCAAGGGCCGCGGCGGGGGCCACGGCCATCAGCGAGCGATCATTGCGGATCGTGCCGATCAGCGGCAGCACCGCCTGGATGAGGACCGTCGCGAGCGCCAGAACCAGGGCATAGTGTCCAAGCTCGATGATCATTTGATCGTTTCCTTGCCGGAGAGTTCCACACCCTGCGCCTTCAGGCGGTCCGCCACGTCCTTGGGCATATAGGTCTCGTCATGTTTGGCAAGCACCGTGTCGGCGACGAACAGGCCGTCCATGCCGAATGCGCCCTCCGCCACGACGCCCTGGCCTTCGCGAAAGAGGTCGGGCAGAATGCCGGTATAGGTCACCGGCACTGTCGAGAGCGTATCGGTGACGGTGAAGGTCACCGTCGAGCCTTCGCCGCGCTTCACCGTGCCGGCCTCGACGAGGCCGCCGAGACGGATGCGGGTGCCCGGCGCGAGGTTGGCCTTGGCGAGATCGCCCGGCACATAGAAATAGGCGATGGACTGGCTGAAGGCGAACATGACGAGCAGCACCGCCGCCACGAGAAAGGCGACGCCGCCGCCGATGACTGCCAGGCGCTTCTGTTTGCGCGTCATTGTGTGTTGCCCTCAACCGAAATCGACAGGTCCCGCGCCAGCGCCAGAAGCTGTTTGCCGTTCTCGCTGTCGGCCGGGAAGGTTTTCAGCGCCGTCTGCAAAGCCGCCTCGGCCTTCGGCCTTTGATCCAGCACGACATAGGAACGGATGATGCGCATCCATCCTTCGAAATTATCCGGATTTTCCTGCAATTTTGCGGCAAGGTTTTCCACCATGCCGGCAATCATCTGCTGGCGGTCGCCCGTCGACATATCCTGCGCCGCAGCGACATCGTCCGCCGTCGGGTTGCCGAGCGCCGGGGTCGCACCGCCCTCGCCCAAGGCTGCGATATGCTTGTTGACCAGCGGCAGCCAGGCCGCATCGGCAGGAGAATCCTTGGCAAGCGCCTCGAAGGCCGCCTGCGCTTCCGGCTTCTTGCCTTCCTGCTCCAGAGCGAGGGCGAGATAGTAGCGGGTGCGCGGATTGTCGGGCTTGAGCTTCAGCGAGGCTTCGAGCGGCTTGCGCGCATTCGCCGTCACCACCCCATCGGCAAGCGCGATCAGCGCCTCCGCATAGCCGTCCAGCCGCTCCGGGCTCTCGCCGAGCAGGCGGATCGCCTGCGCATAGGCATTGGCCGAATCTTCCATCCGGCTGCTGCGATAGTAGATCGGCGCCAGGAGATCCCAGCCCGCGCCGTCGTCGGGGTTGCGCGCCAGATGGTTTTCCGCCCGCGCAATCAGGATGTTGATGTCGTTGCCCGGATTGGCGAGGCGTTCGGCAAGCGGCTGGGCCGGAAGGTCCGGCCGGCCGGTCGCCAGGTACAGACAGAGCCCGATGGCCGGAAGCACCACGATGACGAAGGCCTGCGCCAGGCGGTTGCGCCCGCTCGTGCGCGCCTTTTCCTTCGCTTCGGCCTTGCTTGCGGCGATCAGCCGGCGCGCGACTTCCGCGCGGGCAAGCTCGGCTTCGGCGGCGCCGATCAGGCCGGTCGCCTCGTCGCGCTTCAGCTCTTCCAGCTGGTCGCGATAGACCTCGACGTCATGGCCGGCATCGTTCGCGGACGCCGAAGGGCGCCGCAGCAGGGGAAGAAGCAGGACAGCGGCCACGGCTGCGGTCAGGATGGCGACAAGAATCCAGAAAAGCATGATCGTTCAATTACTGGAACGCCGCGGCGTTTCCAATTCCCCCGGGAACAATGACGCAAAATTGAGGCGTTTCGCCGCAAGGGCCGGATAGCCCGGCGGTTTCGTCAGGAAAGCGGTTCCCAGGCGCCGCTCGCGTTGCGGCAGGCCGCGCCGCGCGTCGCGGTGTCGCGGCCGTTGACGGTCAGCGTGTGGCTGTATTGCCGGCAGTTCTGCGAGCCGACCTGATAGGGGGCTGCCGCCACCACCGATCCTGCAATACCCTGCCCCTGCCAGAGGACCGGCTGGCCGCCGGGGGCCGCTTCCAGCGCGCGATACTCGGCTTCGAGCGCGCGCTGCATGTCGGCCTTGGAAAGCTGTGTCGCGGTGTTGCGGCTGACGAGCCCGCCCTGAAGCGCCGTGATATAAACGCCGGGGCCTGCCGCAACCGTCGTGGCACCGGCCGTCGCCTTGCCGCCCGACGTGGTCGTGCATCCCGAGACTGTGGCTGCTGCCAAAAGGAGGGGGAAAAAGGCGCCGCGCAAACCCGTCTTCATCCGCTCGACCGTCTCTCTTCCTGCAAGGCCGGCTGACAGCCGGCAATTCGTCATCCCGCGATCCCTATTATCGCGAACACGTCTCTTGTTGCATTGTCCGCCGCCTCAGGCAACATCCTTTGTAACGGCCGGCAGCACGAGGCGCGCCAGAAGCCCGCCGCCCGCCCCGCGCGAAAGCCCGAAGGTGCCCTGATATTCCGATGCGATCTCGCTGACGATCGAAAGGCCAAGCCCGGTACCCGGCTTGCTCTCGTCGAGCCGCTTGCCGCGCTTCATCGCCTCGCGGATCTGGTCCGGTTCGAGGCCCGGCCCGTCGTCCTCCACCTCGATGATGACCCAGTTCTTGCGCCCCTCGTCGTTGCCGCGCACGTCCGCCGGCGCCACGAAGACCCGCAACGTCACCACCGTGCGGGCATAGCGCGCCGCGTTTTCCAGGAGATTGCCAACAGTTTCCTCGACGTCCTGCTGCTCCATGGCGAGCACCAGCCCCGGCGGATCGACCGTCAACGGAAACTCCGTCTCGGCATTGAGCCTGCGCATCACGCGCACCAGCCGCTCCAGAACCGGCTGCGCCTCCGTGCGCGCCAGCACGGATTCGCGCTGGGCGGCGATGCGTGCGCGGTTGAGATAGGATTGCACCTGGCTCTGCATCGCCTCGGCCTGCGTCTTTACGAGTTCGCCCTGCGGCGCCGAAATCAACCGCGATTCGTTGAGCAGCACGGCGATCGGCGTCTTCAGCGAATGGGCAAGGTTGCCGACCTGCATGCGCGCCCGCTCGACGATGCGCCGGTTGCTGTCGATCAACGCATTCACTTCGCTCGCCAAGGGCAGGATTTCCCTGGGAAAATCGCCATCGAGCTGTTCGCTCTCGCCCGCCCGGATCTTTTCCAGCGCCTTACGTGCCCGGTCCAGCGGCCGAAGACCGATGAGGATCGCCGCCGCGTTGAGCATCAGGCTTCCGACGCCGAAGCCTGCCAGCGCGAGATAGAGGCTGCCTGCAAAATCGTCGATATCCTGCTCCAGAACATCGCGGTTGCCGACCACGCGAAAACGCGCCGTGCGCCCCTCGTCATCCAGCACCACTTCCGTCTCGCCCACCTCGACATCGTTCCCGAAGGAATCGATGGTCGTATAGAAGCGCTCATAGCGCGTGTCGAAGGGAATGCTGTCGGTATCGGGGATCGGAATGCTGCCCGTACCGAGCGACGCCGAGGTCAACGTCTCCGTCGCCAGCGCTCCGCCGATCGGCTCGACGATCCAGTACCAGCCCGATTTCGGCTGGAAGAACCGGAGATCGCCGAGTTGCGGCGTGCCGGAAAGCCTCGTCGCCTCGTCCGTCGAGACGGAATTGATGACGTTGTAGAGCTGCGCGCGCAGAAGATCGCGAAAACTCTTCTCCGCGCTCTGGCGATAGAGTGTCGAGATGACGACGGCGATCGCGATGAGCGCCAGCGCCGCCCACAACGAGGCGAGGAAGAGAACGCGGAAGGTGAGCGAACGGGAGCGCCTGGCGTTATTTGCCATTGGCCGGCGCTTGCATCCGGTAGCCGAGGCCGCGCACGGTCTCGATCAGATCGACGCCGATCTTCTTGCGCAGGCGCCCGACGAACACTTCGATCGTGTTGGAATCGCGATCGAAATCCTGGTCGTACATGTGCTCGACCAGCTCGGTGCGCGAGACGACCTCGCCCATATGATGCATGAGATAAGAGAGCAGCCGGTATTCATGCGAGGTGAGCTTCAGCGCCTCGCCATTGACCGTCGCCTTTGAACCCTTGGTGTCGAGCCGGACGGGACCGCAGACGATATCAGCGCTGGCATGGCCGGCGGCGCGGCGGATCAGCGCGCGGATACGGGCCAGCACTTCCTCGACATGGAAGGGCTTTGCCACATAATCGTCGGCGCCGGCATCGATGCCGGCCACCTTGTCGCTCCAGCGGTCGCGGGCGGTCAGAAGCAGGACCGGCATGCCCTTGCCGTCGGCACGCCACTTTTCGAGAACCGTGATGCCGTCCATTTCCGGCAGCCCGATATCGAGGATGATGGCATCATAGGGCTCGGTATCGCCGAGATAGTGCCCCTCTTCGCCGTCGAAGGCCTGGTCCACTACATAGCCGGCGTCCTTCAGGGCTTCGCTGAGCTGCCGGCTCAGGTTGACGTCGTCCTCGACCACCAGGATGCGCATTCGGCCTCTTTCTACGTTCTGCTTTTCCATCGCCGGGCCGAATGCCCGGCGGCCTTACATCGGGACGCGCACCGTCACCTTGCGCGGCCGGGCATTGCCCTTGCCGGGCACCAGCACGGTCACCACACAGGTATCACCCTTCGGCTGCGCCGAGAGAAGTTCGCCGCCTGTCTCGGACACCACCTGCGCCGCCGCCGCGCTGCAGTCGCCCGCAGCCTGCACGACATCGCTCCCGGTGCCCGTCAGAACGGGACCCGGCAGGGTCAGGCTGGCCGCGAGGGCGGTGATGAGAAGTGGCGAGGCCATGAACATACTTTCAGGTGCGGATCACTAGGATGCAAGCAATAACCGATCCTCGCTGAATGGCAAATGAATGGGGCGCGGAACTTTGGGGCGGCCTTCAGCGCACCGGACGACGCGCCGAAATGCGCCCATAGATGGCGAGAAGCCCGCCGATCGTGCCGGCCGCCGACACCAGAAGATCCGCCAATTCCGCCTCGTCCCCCGCCTTTATCTCGATGCCGGCGGCATGGGCAAGCGACGCGGCAATGGCGATCAGCGCGCCCCAAACGGTGCGCGACATGTACCAGGGTTTCGTCTCGTCGGTCATCTCTGTTCCTTTCGTTCAAACGGTGAGATTGGCTTCCGCCGGCACGCCGAGCGGGATCGCCCGGCCAAGCTGGCGCACCCGAATGCGAATCGCCGTTTGCGCCGCGCCGAAATCGGCAAGTTCGCTCGCAGCCGCATAGGTGAAATCGGGACTTGCGGTCTCGACGCGCCGCACCACCGCAGCCCCCGGAGAGAATTTCCAGCCAATACGCCTCCGATGGCTCGTCGAGCGGGATATCGGCAGAAAGCCAGGTATCGGCATCGATGCGTCCGCGCCGCACCCAGGAGAACCGCACCACGCCATCGGCCCCGCGCCGGCCGCGAAGATGCACCGGCGCAAGCGGCGTCAGCGCCCGCTCCCCGCCGGCAAAGACGAGGGGGCCCGTCTGCCCGCCGGCCGCCCCCACCGCCTCGACCAGCCAGTTCGAAACGCGCGCCACCTCCGCGCCATCGAGCCCGAGCGGCAGCACAGCCTCGTCGAGCACCACCGCCAGCGCGCCGGCAAGATGCCCCGAGGCCATCGCATCCTCGGTGCCGAACAGGCTGCGCAGCAGCGTGGTGAGCCGCCAGCGGCCCGGGGCGATTTCGCTCGCGCCGGCAAAGCCGACGATCTCCCAGCCGCCATTCTGCGCCTGCACCGCCAGCCGGTTCGCCCCGTTCAGCATCGTCAGCGGATCGACGGCGGAAAGCCCGCCCGACGCCAGATCGAGAACGATCTCGCGATTGGGATCGAACCGCCCCAAAACGCCGGCCGGAAGTGCCGCCGCAAGCCACCCCAAGCGCGCCGGACGCTCCAGCCGCGCCCGCGCCCGGAACCCTTCGCTGCCATCCGAACTCGACACGACCATCGCCCGCCACGGCTTCGCATAGGCCGCGACCCGCGCAAAATCCTCCGCCGCGCCGGTCTCGAAGATCGGCAGGTCGAGCAACACCACCTCGGGCGCGAAGGCATCTGCCGGCCCCGCGCCGCCCGTCGGAGAGCGCCCGCCTTCCGCCGGTGCGAAGGCCGGGCTGTCGCCCGCCGCAATCCCCCGTGCCTCCACCTCGCGCACCAGGCCATCCGTCACGCCAGTCACGAGGAAACGCCCCTCCGGCCCGTCGGTCAGGCGCACGACATCACCCGGCGTCACGCCGAGCGCCGTCGGCGGCAGACGAAAGCTGATACGGCGCTGCCCCGCCCGCTGATCGCGCAGCGCCGCCTCGACGGCCGAGGCCGCCGCGCCGTCATGCAGCACCGCCGGCAGCGCCAGCCGCAACACCCGGTCGCTGCCGTCAGCCATGCGGCGCGAGCGCGCCGTCGCGCGCCCATAGGCCGCCGCCGCATCGAAATGATCGAGGATCGCCTCGCCGGAGAAATAGGGCAAGGCGTTCTCCGCACTCTTCGGATCGACGAAGACATTCGGCTGGTTCGGCCCCTTGTCGACCGCAGGACAACCGAGTTCGGTAAACCAGATGGGCTTCGACCGCGGCACCCAGGCCGTATGCCCGGCGATTTCCACGCCGTCAGCCCCGCGCTCCCGATGAACATTCGTCCACCAGCTTTCGATATCCTTGTAGCGGAACACCCCGGGCTTGCCCGCCGCCCCGTCGGTGATCGGCGAGCGCACCCGCTCCCGCCGTGCCGCATCACTTGCATAATACCAGTCGAATCCCTCGCCCGCCGCGATCTGCCCCCGCATCGCCGCCACGTCCTCACCATGCCGGAACCCGTCCAGGTTACCCGAGAGCACATCGCCATCCTGCCAGTCGGAGAGCGGCATGTAGTTGTCGATCCCCACGGCATCGATCGCCGGCGAGGCCCAGAGCGGGTCGAGATGATAGCGCACCTCCCCGCTCCCACCCGGCTGGAACCCGAAATACTCGCTCCAATCCGCCGCATAGGTGATCTTCGTTGCCGGCCGCAGCACAGCGCGCGCATCCGCCGCAAGATCGCAGAGCGCCGAGACGAAGGGAAATCCGCCCGTTCCGTCACGCAGCCAGGTCAGCCCGCGCATCTCCGAGCCGATCAAGAACCCGTCCACGCCGCCCGCCGCTTCTGCCAGATGCGCATAGTGCAGGATCAGCCGGCGAAAGCCCTCGTCGCCCGCCGGCCCGGTCACCGCCTCGCCCGAGACCGAAAAATCGCCCGCCTCCGCGCTCCCGACAAAGGCTGCGATCTGGCTGACCGCCGCCGCGGTGCCATTGGCCGATTGCGGATAACAGGTGATGCGCCCCCGCCAGGGATAGGGCGCCTGCGCCGCGCCGCCATAGGGATCCGGCAGGCTGTTGCCTGCAGGCACGTCCATCAGAACGAAAGGATAGAGATAGACCTCGATCCCTCGCGCCTTGAGGTCCTTAATTGCCGCGACCACGCTGGCATCGGAGGGTGTGCCGCCATAGGCCGGCCCGCCGCCGCTCTGGCTCACCACCCGCGCCGCGCCGCGCCCGATGCCGCAAACCTTCCACGGCCGGCTTTCATCCGTGCGCACTGATACCTCGACGCCCGGCACGATGCGGCAATGCCCCGCCCGCAGATCCGTCCCGAACCACGCGACGACCAGCCCGACGCGCTCAAGGTTCGGGCAAAGCGCCAAAAGCTCGTCGATCGAAGCCTCCCAGTCGGTGGCCGCGACGAGGGTGTTGCGATTGATGTTACGCCCCTTGCCCTTGCCGAGCTTCTCCGTCACCAGTCGCGGATCGTAGCCATGCTCGCTCGAGCCCGGAATGATCGTCACCGCCCGGATCTTCTCCTCCAGCGACCCGACCGGCTTCAGCACCTCGAATTGCAGCACGGGGATACGGTTGCCGAACGTATCGAGCGGCAACCGCTCGAAGACGACATAGGCGAGCCCGCGATAGGCCGGCGTGTTGCCCGCCCCCTGCTTCGCTTCGATCAGCGGATCAGGCATCTGCGTCGCCGTCCCCCGGTGCAGCCGCATCGCGACACCGGTCAGGTCGAGTTCGCGCCCATCCGCCCAGACACGCCGGATGCCGGCGATCGGCCCCTCGCAGACACCCACCGCAAAATTCGCAAAATAGCGGAACGTCTCGACGCGCGGCCCGCTCGCCTTGCCGCCGGCGCGCTCGACGGACACTTCCTCCTCGAACCGCGTCGCCCAGATCAACGTGCCGCCAAGCCGCGCCGTGCCATAGACGCGGCTCATCGCCGTACCCTCGTCCGCGCCCGGAATGCGCCCGTCGCCGAGCCGCGCGCCGGAAATCTTGCTTGCGCCGTTCAGCAGCGAGCGATCGACCACCGAGCCGGCAAGCGCCCCCGCCGCGCGCCCGAGGATCGCGCCGAACGGCCCGAACACGCTGCCGAGCGCCGCACCGGCCGCCTGGAAAAGAAGTGTCGCCATGGATCAGACCATCTCCGGAAAACGAAAAACGCCGGCAACGCGCCGGCGCCAGCAAGGCACGAGCGGCGATTCGATCACCGCCGCCTGCTCATAGGCATGGATGAACCGGCCTTCCGGCGCCGCGATGCCGGCATGTTTCGCCGCCACGCCGGTGCGCCAGCGAAAGATGAGAAGATCCCCGGGCCGAAGTGCTGCGACCGGCAAAGCCGGCCCACAATGCCGCACGGCCGCCAGAAGCAGCCGCTCCTCGCCCGCCCGCTCCGCCCAGTCGGGCGCATAGGGAGCGGGTACCTCGGGCTCTGCGCCGTAAAGCTCGCGCCAGACGCCGCGGATCAGCCCGAGACAATCGCACCCCACACCCTTCAGCGCCCCCTGATGCCGATAGGGCGTGCCGATGAAGCCGCGCGCGACGGCAACGACCCGCTCGCCGATTGCCCCGTCACTCATAAAGCGGCCTCCCGTCATGCACGGTGTCGCCATCGGCATAACCATAGGTGAAATCGCTGCCCGGCATGTGCGGAAAGCCTCGGAAATTCAGCTGGTTGGCAAACCTGGCCTTGCAGGTCGAAAAGCGCTTGTCGCAGCCCGCCGTCACCTGCAGCGCATCGCCTGCGGCAAGCCCCACCGGCCCCGGCAGCCAGAGCACCAGTTCGTCTGCCCCGTCGACCTTGCGATGATCCTCGATATCGGCCGAAAGCCCCGCCGCCGCCCCGCTTGCCACCGCCAGCACGCCGTAGCGGAAAAACCGCTCGGCAAATCCCGAGAGGCCATCAACCTTTAACTGCATCTCATCGAGCACCGCCAGCACCGTCGCCGTGGCGCGATAGGCCGGCGCCGCGGCATCGACACCGCAGCTGCCATCCCCGAAAACCGCATCGCAGCGGTGCCCGTAGATGCGCCCGCGCACCTGGTCGAGCCCATGCGTCAGCCGCCGCAATTCGGCGCGGAACAGCCCGCCCTCGCGCCTGACCTCGCCCAGCTCCGCCGTGCGCAAAAGCAGCCGCTCGGACGTATCCTGCCAGTTGACCGTGAAAACCTCGACCTTCGCCCCGTCATACCGCCCGGCCGCAAGGTCGGTCTCGCGGATCGCCTCAGCGGAAAAGCCGCCCGAGACCTCGCCGCTCTCGGCAGCCAGCCCGTTGCCGTCCTCCGCCTCGCTCGCCTCGAAGCCGCTCGCCGCCCCATAGTCCGTGCCGCCGAAGGAGAGATCGCGGTCGTGATCGGTGAAACCCAGCACCACGCCGTCGCGCCGCGTCACCCGCCAGGCATGGCAGAGCGTCGTCGCCCCACCGTCGAGATGGGCCTGAAGCCCCGCCGGGATCGTCCTCATGGCTTGATCTCCACCAGCGGAATGGAGGGAATGCGCCCGGCATTGAACTGCGCCAGATCGATATCGATGCGATCCGTATCGAAGCGCACCGGCACGTCGAATTCGAACCCCGCGCGAATGACACCCGACGCGGGAACCTTGCCCGGCTTGAAGGTCACGATCCCCGTCGCCGCATCCACCATATAATCGGCCGCCGGCACCGCGTTCCCCGCCACCGAAACCACCACCGAACCCGCCACCGGCTTCTCGATCACCCGCACCGTCGCGCCGCCCGCATCCGCATAGCGCTTCACCAGCTGGAACGCCGCCGTCACCCCATCGCCCGTGCCGATCTGCTGGTCGCCTGCCGCCGGCAAGCCCCCCGGCACGCCGGAGCGGTGATCGACGGGATCGCGAAAGCGGAACCCGTAAAACTGCCCCGCCCGCGCTTCGAAGAAGGCGAGCACCGCGTAGAGATCGTCGATCGAGCGCACGCCCGAGCCCGCATCGTAGCGCCGCCGCGCATCCTGCCAGCGCCGGTTGCGGTTTTCCCGCCCGTTGGACAGGCTGACGATATCCGTGCGCCGCACCGGCCCGCCGCTTGTGCCGAGTGCCACGCGCAGCGGAAACCGCACCTCATGAAATCCTGGCATATCAGTCTCCCATAGTGAAACGAGGCGTCACAGGCTGCGCTGCCCGCGCCCCACGGCGCGTGTCAGCATGGCCGCGATCTGCCCTTCGGATTTGCGGAAGCTCGCCGCATCCTGCGTCGTCACGTTAAAGACGATGCGCGCGCCCACACCTCCACCTGCACCGCCGCCGCCTTCCGTCGCCACGCCGAGCGCGCCGTCCGGCCCGCGTTTCAAAGGCAGGATCGCCTCCGCCCCCGCCTCGCCCATCAGGCCAAGCCCGCCGCCGCTGCCGCCGCCGAAATAGGTCGGCGCTGCCACGACACCGCCCTTGGCAAAGGGCGTCACACGGCCGAGCAACGCCGAAACGCCAGACGACAACATACCCTCGAGCGGCTTCAGTCCCGCCGAAAGCGCGATATCGCTCATCCGCCGGGCAAGCCCGGCCAGCACGCCCTCCAGCCCCTTGCCGTCGATGACCGCACCTCTCAACGCGCCCGTCAGCGCCGATCCGAAGGAGCGCGAACGCACCTCCAGGTCATCGAAGACCGTCGAAAGCTGCTCGGCGGTCTGCTTTGTGCCATCAAGCGACCGGTTGTCCGCTTGCGCCATGGTTCACTCCTTCTCGTCGGGAAAGGCCTGCATCAGCGCCGTCAGGTCTTCGCGCCGCGTGGCGGCCGGCAGAGGCCGCAGCAGGCCAAGCACATGGGCCAGTTCGCGCGGCGTCATGGCCCAAAAATCTTTCGCGGGAAGCCGCATCCGGCAAAGCCCGGCGTGAAGAACCGCCTCCCAGGGGAAAGCAGCGGCCTCCGCGCTCAGGTCGAATGCGGCACCGGAGGGTTTGCCGCCGCGCCCTCCGCCTCGAATGTCGCCTGCAGCAGTTCGGCGGTGATGCGCGCAAAGCCGGCCAGCCCGTCGGCCACGGCCATGCCCGCCACGTCCTCGTCGCTGAACAGGTTGCCGGCGCCGCGCAGCCCCGCGCCGATGATGCGGATGAGGTCCTCCGCCTTCAGCCGGCCGGAGGAGAAACGCTCGGCGAGCCCCGCCATGCTGTCGACGGCGAAGGCCGTTTCCAGTTCGGCAAGCGCGCCCAGCGTCAGGCACAGCACACGCCGTTCGCCATCGAGAAAGGCCTCGATCTCGCCGCGCCGCCGGTTTGCCCGCGCGCCCATCAGGCGGCCTCGAAGGTCAAGGCGCCGGCCGATTCCAGCGCGATCTCGAACAGGATTTCCCCGTCATGCGCGCCGGAATATTCCAGCGCCGCCACCTGGAACGGACCGGAAACCGTGCCGAAATCCGGAATGATGATCTGCCAGTCGCAGATCGTGCCGTTGAAGAACACCGAGCGGACCAGCGCGTCGGATGCCTGGTCCTTGAAAATGCCGCCGCCGCTGACGGCCGCACGCTGCACACCCGCGCCGCCGAGCAATTCGCGCCAGCGCCCCGCCGAATCCGAATCCGTCACGTCGACGATCTGCGTGTTGAACGCCAGCCGCTTCGAGCGAAGTCCGGCAACGGTCGCAAAGCCCGCTCCGTTCTCGATCTTCAGCAGGAGATCGCGCCCCTTCTGTGCCACCATGATCAGGTTCCTTCCTTGAAAGTGTTCAGGTTTCCGGTTCCGTCACCGCGCGGAACTGCATTTCGGCGCGGTGGAAGCGGTCGTCGCGGGTCAGTCGTGTCTCACGGTGGAAAAGCAGCACAAGGCGATGTCCCGCGAGACTGAGTGCCGCGTCATGCAGTGCGGCGCGCACGGCGGCGGCAATCGCCTGGCCCTGCCGGTTGCCGGCCGCATCGGACCAGACCTCCAGCGTGACGACGTGTTCCTCGCCCGGCTCCGTCGCTGTCGAATGGTCCGCGCTGTCGATGCCCGCGATCACGACGAGCGGCGCGGTTGGCGTCGCCAGGCGCCGGTCGGTGATCGCATTGCCGCCGATCAGCGCCGTCAGCGCCACGTCGCCCGAAAGACGCGCGAAGATCGCCTTCTGCAGAGCCGATGCCGCACTCATGGCTTGATCTCCTCGCAGTCGCAGAGCGTGTAGCGCCCGGTCTCGTCCGGATCGCGGAAGGTATGGATGGAGAAGAGGCGCGCACCCTTGCGCAGCCGCATCCCGCCGGAGAGATCGCTGCGCCGCCGGAGCCAGATGCGATGCGTCACCATCACCGGCATCGCGCCGGCCACCTCCTCCGCGCGCGCCGAGACCGGCTCGATGCGCGCCCAGAGCGTCGCCAGCGCCGAAAAGCTCTGCGCGACACCACCCTGCCCGTCCGGCGTTTCCACCGGCCGCTCCAGCACGAGCCGGGCGGAAAGCGCGCCGGGGTCGATTATACCCGCAGACACCATCACAGCCTCCGCTGGCAATGCGGCGCAATCAGCCGCTCGTATCCCTGCGGCACCGCTCCCGGCTGGTCCTCGAGCGAGAGCACGCCGCGCAGCTCGAACATGGCGGCGACATGCAGCGTGAGCGCGCGTTTCAGCGTGTCGGGCACATCCGCGCCGCTCTCGCCGAAGCCGGCGGTAAAATCGATCTCGATGCCGTTCAGCGCCCGCTCGGTCGCCCGCCGTTCCGGCAATACCAGCCGCGCCGGCCATGCCGCGCCGTCCAGCACATACCCCGCCGTATCGAGTTCGACCGGCGCACCGGATGCATCGTAAACCGTCACGATCTCAATGGTTTGCACCGGCCCTCTGGCAATCTGAATCACCCGCCCGTCCGGCCAGTCGTCGAGATAGAGGCGCAGCAGCCGGGAGATCAGGCAGAGCCCCGTCTGGCTTTCGAGATGGCGGCGCGCCGTGCGGATCAGCGCCGTCAGCAGCGTGTCCTCCTCGGTCGTCTCCAGGCGCAGATGCGCCTTCACCTCCGCGAGCGTGACCGGCTCGACGGCGGGCGGCAAAAGTTCGGTAATGGTCATGGGGTCCTGTCCGATGAAAGGAGGATGCGGGCGCGGCCGGGAGGAAAACCGCGCCCGCGGCACCGGCGTCAGGGAAAGTCGCCGGTGCGGGAGAAAGAGGCGGTGCAGCCCTCAGCTCACCGCGAACTTGACCAGCTTGATCGCCTCGAAATTCTGCACCCCGCCGCCGACGCGCTTGGTCGTGTAGAACAGCACATAGGGCTTTGCGGAATAGGGATCGCGCAGCACGCGCACGCCCGTGCGGTCGACCACGAGATAGCCGGCACGGAAGTCGCCGAAGGCGATGGAGAAGCTGTCGGCGGCGATGTCGGGCATGTCCTCGGCTTCCGCGATGCCGAAGCCCAGCAGCGAGGCGGCCTGGCCGGCCGTTGCCGGCGGACGCCAGAGATAGTTGCCGTCGGCATCCTTGAACTTGCGGATCTGCGCCTGCGTCTTGCGGTTCATGACGAAGCTGGCGTTCTGCCGGTAGCCCGCCTTCAGCGCATAGATCGTGTCGAGCAGCGTGTCGGAGGGATTGCTCGCCTTGAAGGCGCCCGCCGCGCCCGAGGCGATATAGCCGATATTGCCCCAGGCCCAGCCGGCATCGGCGACAGTGGTATAGGAGAGGAAACCCTTCGGCTTGTTGGTGCCGTCGCCGGTAATGAAGGCGGTGCCCTCCTGCTCGGCGAAGACGATGTCGACTTCCGAGGCGATCCAGCTTTCGACATCGACCGCTGCATCGTCGAGCAGCGCCGAGGTCGCCGCCGGCATCGCGTAAAGCTCCATGGTCGGGAAGGACAGTTCGGCGAGCTGCGCATTGCCGGTCTGCGGCCGCGAGGCCGTCTCCGCCACCCAGCCGGCGGCCATGCCGGAGGTTGCGAAGGGCTTTTTCAGCACCGTGCCCGAAACCTGCCGCACCGTCGCAAGCGCCCGGATCGGCGAGATCGTGGAGAGCCGGCGGCCGATATCGGTATCCGTTTCCGGCGGCACGAGATAACCGCCATCGGCGGCCGAGCCGACGGACATCGCCTTCTCCTCCAGCGCCCGCAGCGCGCTTTCGTCGCCGCGGCGCATATAGGCGGAGAAGGCCGCCTTGTGCTCGGCCGCCTCCAGGCTCACCGAACCGCTGCCGCCAAGCGCCGGGCGCGCCCTCTTCAGCGCCAGCTGGTCGAGCACGCGCTTGTGGTCGTCCATGGCGCGGTTGATGCGGTCGACCTTCTCGCGCGTCACCACGTCGGCGGTCAGTTTCTGCTCGATCTCGCCGAGCCTGATGTCGTTGGTCTCCTTGAAGGCCTCGAAGGCCTGCATGAAGTCGTCGAAGGCGGCGGTCATCGTTTCTGGCACGGCCTTGATTTCCGGCGCGGTTTTGCTGGTATCCGTCATGCGTGTCGTCTCCGTTAGCGTTTCATCATCATCCGGGCCGCCCGGCGCATGGTGCGCACGAGCTCCGTTTCCTTGTCGCGGAACCACCGCGCATTCTTCACGTTCGACACCCGCGCCGAAGGCAGCATCGGAAAGGTGACGATCGAGATTTCCCAGAGGTCGGCTTCGAGGATGCGGCGCACGCCGCTTGTCCGGTCGGTACGCGAGCGCACCGTCTGGAAGCCGATGGAGAGCCCGTCGAGCGCGCCTGACTTCATGAGGTTCAGCACCTCGCGGGCCCGTGCGACGCCGGGCGACAGCACGCCCTCGACATAGAGCCCGCGCGCATCCTCGCGGATGGTGCGCCAGCGCCCGATGGGTTCGGCCGGATCGTGCTGGAAGAGCATGCGCACGCCGGAGGGGCCGCGCTTTTCCAGCGAGCGCCCGAAGGCGCCGGGGGCGATCGCGTCCTTGCCGAGATCCACCTCGCCGAAAAGGCTGGCATAGCCGGAAAACACCCCGTCGCCGGAGACGCCCGCAAGCGTCAGATCGGCATACTTTTTCGTCCGCCAGACCGGCAGGTCGGTGGTTGTCATAGATATCTCCGATGTTTGGATTGGGCGAACGGATGGACGGCGCCAGCCAACGCCTCCTCCCGTTCGCGATCTGCTCGTGGCGCGGCTACTGCCGCAACCGCTCCGCCATGCGCGCCAGCACGCCGAGCCCCCACCAGGCGGAAAGGCTTGCGGCCGCCGAGCCCGTCACCAGCATTTCCGCCGGCCCGAGATAGCCGGCGATGCCGAGTCGGACCGCGATCCACAGCCCCGCCGGCCCGCCGAAGACGAGGCCGCAGGCAAGCCCGGTGAAGAACCGGCATCCCGCCTCACGGCGGCTTTTCGGCAGGAGATAGATGAGCGAGACGGCTGCGCCCGCCGACGCACCGACCAGCCGGGCCGTCCAAAGCCCGCCGTCGTTTCCGAAGTCAGCCATTGTTAAGCCTTTCAGTTTATTATGGAAATCGAGAGCGTCAGGCCAAAGCCGCCGCAGATACCGTGGCTTGCGCCGAGTCAGGCAACGCCAATCTCTGAGTCTTTTGAATCGCTTGCGCCCGATGGCTTGCAAAGAGATTCAACGCCTTCACAAAGCGATTCCGGCCGTGACCAGAACGATTCAAGCCGTGTGGCCAAACCGTTGTTTTCCGGCCGTTTTTCGACAGAAGACGTCCATAGGGCAGTCCCACACGCGACCACCCCTAAAACTGGCCGGTTGACGTGCCCTCAGGTGCAAAAATAGTTTCCTACAACCGCCATGATGGCGGCCAGCAGTCCGTTGTCGCTTCGGCGCGGACTGCGCCCTTCAGGCGTCGTGATCAATATCCGACAGCGCGGCGCTTCTCCTCGTCGCTCAGGAACGTCGCCGACCCGACCCGCGCCCAGAGCTCCGAGCGTTCCGCCGCAAGCCCGCTGACCTGATCGAGATCCGGCACCAGCCGCAGCGCGCCGTCGTCCTCGCCAAGCCATCCCGCAAAGGCCGCCGCCGTGCGGCTCACCAGCGGCAGCACGGTCAGCCGCCAGAAGGCGCGGTTGGCCTCCTGGTAATTGGCATAGGTCGCGTCGCCGGGAATACCGATCAGCATGGGCGGCACGCCGAAGGCGAGCGCGATGTCGCGCGCCGCGCCGTTCCTCGCCTCGACGAAATCCATCTCGCGCGGCGAAAGCCCCATCGCCTTCCAGTCGAGCCCGCCTTCCAGCAGCATCGGCCGCCCCGCCCGCGCCGGGCCGGAATAACCCTCCTCCAGCTCGCTTTTCAGCCGGTCGTACTGGTCGGGCGTCAGGTTGCCGCCCTCCTTCGGCTGATAGACGAGCGCGCCTGATGGACGTGCCGAATTGTCGAGCAGCGCCTTGTTCCAGATCGCCGCCGCGTTGGAGAGATCGAGCGCCATGGAGGCCGCCTCGAGCGGCGCGAAACCAAGCTGGTCGTCAAGCGGATGAAACAGCCTCAGATGCAGGATCGCCTGCCCCTCGCCCGTCGCCCCATCGCCCGCTCTGTGCCGGCGTACATGATTGCCAGTGCGATATTCATAAGCCTCCGGCCAGCCATCCCGCCCCTCGATGATCCTCACCCGGTCCGGCCTCAGCAGATGCAGCTCCCGCAGCTCCTCGCCCAGCCGCAGGCCCTCGACGAAAGCGTTGCCGGAGAGCAGGAGATGCCCATAGAGCATTTCGAAGAAATCCGTGCCCGCCATACGCCCGTTTGGCCGCCGCAGCAGCGCGAGCGCCGGCGCCTCCGGCCGTTCTGTTTCGCCATCGTAGGCAAGCCAGGGCACGGAGGCGGCCGCCTCCGCGATCATGCGCACCGCCCGGTGCGCCACCGGGTTCTTCATGAACCCCTCGCGCGACAGCGAGGCATAGGAGCGGCTCGACCAGTGCGCCCGGCCCTCGGCCGTCAGCGCGAAAAAGCCCGACGCCTTGGTTTCCGCCGGCACCGCGCGGCGCCGCGAGAGGAAGGATGGGAGTTTCATGATGTCCTCGGTTTTTTTGAGGTCAGGGAAAATCGCAACGGGAGCTGCCCCTCATCCGCCCTGCCGGGCACCTTCTCCCCGCAGGCGGGGAGAAGGAGACAGGTGGAGAAGCTTTCCTTTCCATTAAGGGCCATTTTCTACAAAGAGGTGGTGGCCTCCTCCCCTTCGCCCCGCTTGCGGGGAGAAGGTGGCGGCAGCCGGATGAGGGGCAAGCCTATCCACCCAGCGCCGCAAAAAACGTCCGCCCGTACCCCGCCACGCGCTCGGCCCTGTCCAGTCCGTTGATGATGCGCCGCGCGCCCACCCAGTCCGCGCGCCCGGCCGAAAAATGCTCCGCCAGCCGCCGTCCCGTGAACGCTCCGCGCAACATGCCGATGAAGAGGATTTCCACCGAAACCGCCATCTCCATCGCCCGCTCCGGCCGCGCGACGAGATCGATGCCCGTCAGCGCGGCAAGCCGCGCGTAATTGCGCCGATGCGTGATCTGCACCAGCCCGCGCCCGAGCCAGCTGTGACCCGACGCATCGCGCCGCCAATAGGGTTCGGAAACCTGCGGCAGTTTTCCGGCCGCAAACGCCCGGTCGAGCCGGCCGATCGCCGCCTCGTCCGTCGCGGCAAAGGTTTCGCGCACCGGCTGCAGGCGCCCGCCGGTCTCGTGATGCGCCGTCGCCAGCATATAGGCGAGGAAGCGCCGGTCCTTCGTCTCGCCGCCCGCCTCGAAGCGGTCGATGAGCGCCGTCAGCCCGGCGACCTGCGCTTCCGCCAACCGTCCGCCATAAAGCGCGCCGCGCACGCCATCGAAAAAGACCTTGCGATCGATCGTCATCGTCAAATCCCTCGCACCCTCGGTTCACCCTGCCGGTCGAGCACCAGCGCCGTCAGCGCCCAGACCAGCGCATCGAGCCGGTCCGGCGAGCGGCCGGCGGAAAGCCCGTCCGGGCCGAAATCACACATCTGGTCCTCCAGCTCGGCAAAGGCGCCGGCATGGGCCACGCGCCCCTGCTCGTAGAGCGCCGCCACTGGCTCGGCGCGCAGAAATTTCCCGCGCGTCGCCCGCACCGTGGTCACCGGCAGGTCCGCCTCCACGCTCTTCAGCATGGCCGTCACCATGTCGCCGCCCTGGTTGATTTCCGCGACCACCCGGTCCGCATCGAACCGCCGGAAGGCGCGCACCACCGCGCCCGCCCAGCCGGCCGGGCTTGTGCCCGTCACCGAACAGTCCGCCAGCACCACCGCGCGCCCGGCGCCATCCAGCCCCGCCACCACGATGCCGCAGACGGATGCGGCGGATGCCGTCGCCGGCGGATCGACCGCCACGACTATGCGCGACAGCGGCCCGGCATGGCGCAGGCGGATCGCCTCCAGCCGCGCCCGGCTCCACAGCGCATCCTCGCGGTCGGCGATCAGCTCGCCGTCCAGCTCCTGCCGCCCCAGCCGCGTGCCGCCATAGCGGTCGGCCATGGCGGCGATGAAACCGGGCGAAAGGTTTTGCGCATTGTCATCGGTTCGGATGCGCCGCGCCGCCGTCCTGGGATCGGCCGCCAGCGCCCGAAGCAGCGGCACCGGCCGCGGCGTCGTCGTCACCAGCACGCGCGGCATCGCCCCGAGACGCAGGCCAAATTGCAGCATGTCCCAGGTCTCCTGCGCATGTTTCCATTTGCCGAGTTCGTCGCACCAGGCGAAATGAAACTGCGGCCCACGCAAACTCTCCGGATCCTCGGAGGAAAAGATTTGGCCAATCGAGCCGTTCGGCCAGACCAGCCGGTGGCGCGACGCCTCGAATTCCGGCCGCGCCCGTCCGGCGATCCGGCAGATGCCCGAGACACCGTCGATCATGACCTCGCGCCCGTCGCCCAGCGTTTCCGCCACAAGCGCGATGCGCAAATCCGGTTGAGAAAGCGCCAGCGCATGCACCCATTCCGCTCCCGCCCGCGTCTTGCCCGAGCCCCGCCCGCCCATCAGCAGCCACACCCGCCAGTCGCCCGGCCGCGGCATCTGCGCCAGACGGCCGGTGAAGTGCCAGCGGTTCAGTTGCCGGCGGGTGTGCGGCAACACTGACGGGGCATCCGAAACGCCCCTCATCCCCCTGCCGGGACC
>NZ_JBLZPH010000029.1:27961-79533 GCF_049199205.1 Shinella sp. M31
CGCCGCCTGCAGCAACGCCTGCCCCGCTCGTCTGGCCTCGGCGGCGTTCAAACCCGCTGTCGCCGTTTTCACCTGCTTGCCGAATTTTCTGCCGACCGCCGCACAGGCCCGTCGCGCCCTACGGTCCGCTTTGCGCGCGGGCGGCAGCATCCCCGCCAATCCCGGCTTCCCGCCGCCAGTCTTCCCTCGCCGCATCCAGCCGTTCCTTCACCCGCTTTTCGACCAACGTGTCGAATTCCGCCGCCAGCGCCGCCTCGTCTTCCGGCTCGCCGCGGGCAGCTTCCGCTTCCGATCGTTCCGAAATCAGCGTGCGCTGCAGGCCGTCGATCTTCTCCAGCGTGCGCACGATCAGCGACACTGCCTCGATGGCCGCCTTGGCGTCGCTCTGCGCCAGCTTTCGCGAGGCCTCGTCCTCGGCGCCGGCGGCATCCTGCTCGGCCAAAGCCTTCTGGCTCTGGAAGCGCTGGAACCGCTCGCGCAGCTCCTTCGTCATCTCCAGAAGCATCGCCTGCATGTCGAGGAAGGGATCGAGCGGCGCATCCGCCTTGGTATCGAGCACCAGCGCCGCCGCGCCCTCGAAATCCATCCGCCGCCCGCCAAGCCCGTCATAAACCACCGGCTCCGGTGAGATGCCGAACAGCTCAAGATCGATCGCCGCGTCCATCGCAAACCCCAAAACAAAAGGCGCCCGGTTCGATGCACCCGGCGCCTGTCAATATATTCCCAAAATCCGAACCCGGCAGAAACCGCCGATCCGCAAGATCACCGCGAAAATCAGGCGATCCCGCCGCGCGCACCTTTCCGACTGTGCCATAACCCTATCAAACGACCGTCACGCCGTCAAGGACTATTTTCCTATTTAGCAAAATCTTTTGCGGAACCGCGAAGAGTGCTACTGTTGCCGCATGACCTCGGACGATCTCATCGCGATTGCGCTCGGCATGCCGGGGACGCAGGAAAGTGCCCATTTCGGGAAGCGCGACTTCCGGGTGGGCGAGAAGATCTTCATGTCCCTGCCGCAGGCCGGCCGTGCGGTGGTGAAGCTTACGCCCGGCCAGCAGGCGATGGTGGTGGAAACCGATCCGGGACTGTGCGCCCCCGTGCCGGGCGGCTGGGGCGCCAAGGGCTGGACGTCGCTCTATTTCGACAGCGCCGACGACGAGCGGGTGCGCGATCTCATCGGCACGGCCTGGCGCAATGTCGCGCCGAAGGCCCTGGTCACCGCGACAATGAACTGAGTTACTTGTCTTCGCCCACTTCCAGAGGCCAGGTCACGAGATAGTCCTCGTAGTCCTCGATATCGATGCCCTCTTCGCTGACGGTGCGCCCGCGCGCCGAAATGCCGGCCTGGTGCACCGTGTCGGGGTCGCCCGACACCAGCGGATGCCACCAGTAGAGGTCGTGCCCGTCGCGGACGAGCCGATAGCCGCAGGTCGGCGGCAGCCAGGAGATCTTCTCCACGCTCTCCACCGTCAGGCGAATGCAGTCGGGCACCGTCGCCTGGCGGTTCTCGTAGTCCTTGCAGCGACAGCTCTCGCCGTCGAGCAGCACGCAGCGGATGGAGGTCCAGACGATCTCGCCGGTGTCCCAGTCTTCCAGCTTGTTGAGACAGCAGAGCCCGCAGCCGTCGCACAGGCTTTCCCATTCGCCGTCGGTCATTTCGGCGAGCGTCTTTCTCTTCCAGAAGGGAAGCTCCGCCGGGTCCTGCATGTCGCTTGTCGTCATGCGAGACCCCTGAACCTCTTGCCCGCAAAGGTCAACCCTGAGGGACGGTAACCGTACCCGGCAAAATCCGTTCTGCTGCCTTCAAAAGACTGCTATCGTCCCCGAATAGGACAGGATCAGAAGACGTTAACCGGATGCGGGCAGGCTGCGGCCCGTCGCGAAAGAAGGCCAGCAAGCGTGGAAGACGAAAGCGTGACGCCGCAAAAACCGCGCCGCCGCAAGCGGCATATCTTCCTGCGTCTGGATTCCTGGATCGATTCCACGGTCTGGAATGCCGGCTTTCGCGCTGCCGAAATCTGGGAGGAGATCACCATCTTCTTCCGCCGCTTCCAGGTGAAGGGCTGGAAGAAGGCGATCTTCGAGCTTGCCGGCGAAGGCATGAATCTCGGTACCGCCGGCTTCGTCCTGCTGCTCGCGCTGGCGCTGCCCGCCTTCGAGGAAACCAAGGGCGACTGGCGTGCGCAGAGCGATTTCGCCGTCACCTTCCTCGACCGCTACGGCAACGAGATCGGGCACCGCGGCATCATCCACGAGGATTCCGTGCCGATCGACGAGCTGCCCGATCACCTGATCAAGGCGGTGCTCGCCACGGAAGACCGCCGCTTCTTCAGCCATTTCGGCATCGATTTCCTCGGGCTTGCCCGCGCCATGAACGAGAATGCGCGCGCCGGCGGCGTCGTGCAGGGCGGCTCCACGCTCACCCAGCAGCTGGCCAAGAACCTCTTCCTCTCCAACGAGCGCACCTTCGAGCGCAAGATCAAGGAAGCCTTCCTCGCGCTCTGGCTCGAGGCCAACCTCTCCAAGAAGGAGATCCTGCGCCTCTATCTCGACCGCGCCTATATGGGCGGCGGCACGTTCGGCGCGGCGGCGGCGGCGCAGTTCTATTTCGGCAAGAATGTCACGGACGTGAATCTGGCCGAATCCGCCATGCTCGCCGGCCTGTTCAAGGCCCCGGCCCGCTATGCGCCCCACGTCAACCTGCCCGCCGCCCGCGCCCGCGCCAACGAGGTGCTGACCAATCTCGTACAGGGCGGACTGATGACCGAAGGCCAGGTGATCGCCGCACGGCGCAACCCCGCCAGCGTCATCGATCGCAACGAGAAGGCAGCGCCCGATTTCTTCCTCGACTGGGCCTTCGACGAGGTCCAGCGCATCGCCAAACCCTTCGCCCAGCATTCCCTCATCGTGCGCACCACCATCGACATGGGCCTGCAGGCCGCCGCCGAGGAATCGATCGAAAGTGGCCTTCGCCAATATGGCGAGAGCTATCGCGTCAAGCAGGGCGCGCTCGTGATGATCGAGAACGGCGGCGCCGTGCGCGCCATGGTCGGCGGGCGCGATTACGGCGAGAGCCAGTTCAACCGCGCAACCCGGGCGCTCCGCCAGCCGGGCTCGTCCTTCAAGGCCTATACCTATGCGGCCGCGATGGAATCCGGCATGACGCCGGAGACGACCATCGTCGATGCCCCGATCAGCTGGGGCGGCTGGTCGCCGCAGAATTACGGCCGCAGCTTCGCCGGCCGCATGACGCTGATGACGGCGATGGCGAAATCGATCAACTCGGTGCCGGTGCGGCTTGCCAAGGAAAAGCTCGGCACCAAGCGCATCGCGCAGCTCGCCAAGGAGATGGGCGTCGAGACGCCCATCCGCACCGACAAGACCATGCCGCTCGGCACCTCCGAAGTGACCGTGCTCGACCAGGCCACCGCCTATGCCGTCTTCCCGGCCGGCGGCACCCAGTCGCGCCGCCACGGCATCAGCCAGATCCTCAATTACGACGGCGATATCCTCTACGATTTCTCCCGCGACGAGCCGCCGGCCAAGCGTATCCTGTCGGAGAAGGCGGATTCTTCGATGAACCGCATCTTCGTGACCATCCCGGTCAGCGGCACCGCAAGGCGCGGCGCGCTCGACCGCGGTATCGTCTCGGGCGGCAAGACGGGCACGACCCAGGCCTATCGCGATGCCTGGTATGTCGGTTTCACCGGCAATTACACCGCCGCCGTCTGGTTCGGCAACGACGACTATACCTCGACCAACAACATGACCGGCGGCTCGCTGCCCGCCATGACCTTCAAGCGCCTGATGGACTATGCCCATCAGGGCATCGAGCTTCGTCCCATTCCCGGCATTGAGAACCCGCTGCCGGATGGCACCAAGGCGACGGAGGTCGCGGCCACGACGACGGACGAGGCCAATCCCCTGCCCGCGCTGGTGCGTCCCCGTTCGCTCTCCAGCGATGTCACGAAACTGCTGAAGGACGTCGCCCGCCAATTGAACGAGGCCAAGCCCCTGAAGGCCGATGGCCGTGTGGCCGCGCTCAACGCCAAGCTTGACGCGGCTCCGGTCAACCGGACAGAGTAACCGATAGAGCGTTTGCGCGTTTCTCCGAATCGCAAAACCGCTCTATCTCTTCTTTCGACGCAATTCCGAATGCAAAACCGCTTCACACTTTTTCTGGAATTGCTTTAGGATTTTGTTTTACCGCATTGTCCGACGCCGAAGCAAACTTGCTTCGGCTGGAAATGCTCCAGCTGATTCCAACGGTCGATTGCCTTGTTCCGAACCCCCCTCGTCATCGCCACCGCGCTCGCCGTCGCCTTCGGGCTCGGCATCCTGAGCTCGATCTATGCGCTCAGGGCGACCGTCGGCTTCGGCGCCATCGCGCTGGGCCCCTGGACCGCCTTCCCGAGCGCCCAGACGATCGATGCCGATCCCTATGCCAAGGCGCACCGCGCCCGTGACGGCAAGCTTCTGCTCGGCGGCGCCGAGGGCCTGACCTTCACCGCCGCCACCGACAGCGACAACCGCAGCCTTTCGGAAAACTGCCGCTACGAGATCAAGGGCATCACGCCGCCCGCCCGCCTCTGGACGCTGCATGCCGCCGACCGCAACGGCAATCCGCTTCTCGGCACGCGCCCCGGCCTGCCGGACGGCCTGAATGCCTGGTCCGTGCTGCGGAACGCCGACAGCAGTTTCTCGATCCGCATCGCCTCGACGGCGACGTCGGGCAACTGGCTCGCCGTGCCCGAGGGACGCGCACCGTTCCTGCTCGTCATGACGCTGCTCGACACGCCGACCGCCGGCAGTTCCGGCGTCATCGACCTTGCCATGCCCGGCATATCAAGGCTGGACTGCGCCGATGCGTAGCTTCTTCTATGCCATCGCCATCGGCCTTGTCGGCGCGGCCCTGCTGCACATCGTCATTATCCTCTCGCTGCCAAGCTTTACCGGCCGCGACGCCTATACGCGCGTCCAGACCTTCGGCGAGACCAACCGCTTCTTCCCGCTCGCCAGCGTCGGCGACACACTCGCGCCGCTCAACGACGACCCGGCGATGAAGACCGCCGTCTGCACCTTCTCCGTCGAAAACGGCCCGGTCCGGCTCTTCGCCGATGGCGAGGTGCCCTTCTGGTCGCTCGCCGTCTATGACGACGCCTCCAACGAGGTGTTCAGCATGAACGACCGCACCTCCGTTTCCGGCGCCCTCGACACGCTGATCGCCACGCCCATCCAGCTCATCGGCATCCGCAAGGCGCTGCCGCCGGAACTGGAACAGTCGATCCTCGTCGAAATGCGCGGCAACGAGGGCTATGCCGTTCTGCGCACCTTCGTCCCCACCGCCAGCCGCCAGCCCGCCGCCGTCGGCTTCCTCGCCGATGCCAGCTGCGAGACGTTCGTGCCGAACTGAGCGCACGCAAAAAGGGGCGTTTCCGCCCCCCTTTCCCCGATAAATGTTCGCTTAGAACAGGAAATCGCTCGCCTTGAGATTGACGACGGTGTCGAGCACGAAGCTGAAGTCGGCGGTGCCGTCGCCGTTGACGTCGCCCTGCACGATCGTGTCGCCCGCCTTCACCTCGAAGCGCAACTCGCCCGCAACCTTGTGGAAGGCGCTGCCGGCGATGAAGCTGAACGCCTGATCGTCGGCCGCAAGGGAACTGGCATCCACGCCGCGCAGGTCGATCCGGTCGCCCTCGGCCTGCGAGAAGTCGAAGATCTTGTCCTGCGCCGCCATCGTCGAATCCGTTGCCGACGAGAACACGAACATGTCCTTGCCAGCCCCGCCGAACAGATGGTCGAGGCCGCTGCCGCCGTTCAACACGTCATTGCCCGCCATGCCCTTCAGCACGTTGTTGCCCGCATTGCCCGTCAGCGTGTTGGAAAGCGCGTTGCCCGTGCCGTTGAGATTGCCCGTGCCTGTCAGGATCAGTTTCTCGACATTGGCGGCAAGCGTGTGGCTCACCGAGGCCATTACCGTGTCGGTCCCCTCGTCGGCGAATTCCACGATCACGTCGCCGCCGCTGTCGACCATGTAGGTATCGTTGCCGAGGCCGCCTTCCATGTGGTCGGTGCCGGCACCGCCGTTCAGCGTGTCGTTGCCGGCAAGGCCGATCAGCGTGTTCTTGCCGCTGTTGCCCGTCAGGATGTTGGCGGCACCATTGCCCGTGCCGGTGAGATTGCCGGTACCGGTCAAAACGAGATTTTCCACGTTGCTCGCCAGGGTGTAGCTCGCAGAAGCCTTCACCGTATCGATGCCCGTGCCGGCACCGGAGGCTTCCACCACGACATCGCCGGCATTGTCGACGATGAACGTATCGTTGCCCTTGCCGCCTTCCAGCCGGTCGGCGCCCGCACCGCCGTCCAGCGTGTCGTCGCCGTCCATGCCCTTCAGGATGTTCTGCCCCGCATTGCCCGTCAGCGTGTTGGCATCCGCGCTGCCCGTGCCGTTGAGATTGCCCGTACCGGTCAGGATCAGCTTCTCGATATTGCTCGACAACGTATAGCTCACCGAAGCCTTGACGGTATCGGTGCCCTCGCCGGAGAGCTCGACGATCTTGTCGCCCGCGTTGTCCACGACATATGTATCGTTGCCCGTGCCGCCTTCCATCTGGTCCGCGCCGGCCATGCCGTCGATCGTGTCGTTGCCCGCCAAACCCTTCAGAACGTTCTTGCCGGCATTGCCCGTCAGCGTGTTGGCGTCGCTGTTACCCGTGCCGTTGATGTTGCCGCTGCCCGTCAGGATCAGCGTCTCGACATTGGCCGAAAGCGCATAGGCGCTGGCCGAGGATTTGACCGTATCCGTGCCCTCGCCCGCAACTTCGACGATCACGTCCAGGCTGTTGTCGACGAAATAGGTATCGTTGCCCGCGCCGCCTTCGAGCTTGTCCGCACCGGCCTTGCCATCCAGCGTATCGTTGCCGGCCAGTCCCTTCAGCGTGTTCTTGCCGGCATTGCCGGTCAGGATATTGGCCAGCGCGTTGCCGGTGCCGTCGATGTCAGCACTGCCGACGAGCTCCAGCCGCTCGATATTGTCTGAAAGCGCAAAGCTGCTCGCCGAGGAATAGACCTTGTCGGTGCCCTCGCCCACCAGTTCCACCACCACATCGCCGGCGTCGTCGACCGCATAGCTGTCATTGCCCGCGCCGCCCTCCAGCCGGTCGACGCCTGCGCCGCCGTCGATAAGGTCGTTGCCGGCCATGCCTTTCAGCGTGTTCTTGCCGGCATTGCCCGTCAACGTATTGGCAAGCCCGTTGCCCGTGCCGTTCAGATCCGTGTTGCCGAACAGCGTCAGATTCTCGACATTGTCCGCCAGGGTGTAGCTGATGTAGGACACCACGGTGTCCGTACCCGCGCCTGGCTTTTCGGTCACGACATCGCCGATGTCGTCGACCCAATAGGTGTCGTCGCCCGTGCCGCCGGTCATCTCGTCCGCGCCTATGCCGCCGTCGAGGGTGTCATTGCCAGCCCCGCCGTCGATGATATCGCTTTCTGATCCACCCGATAAAACCTCGTCCCCGGCCCCGCCGAGCAGCGTATCCTTGCCGCCATCACCTGAGATCGATCCTGTCACCACGCCGCCGCGACCGTCATACGTATCGTCACCATCGCGCAGCACGACCTTGCCGGACATGGTGCCGTCGTTGACGACGGAGTCCACGCCGTCCGAACCCAAAAACGAGCCGGTGCTTCCGCTGATGAGGCCGGTATTATGAAGTTCCAGCATTTCCATGGCAGTCTGATAGCGACCGACGCCGTAGCCGATACCGATAATCTCGCCGGTATTGACGATCGTGCTTGAAAAACCGGTCGTCGTATCGTTCATCAGAATGGCGTAATCCGCCCCCTGGATATGGCCATGGTTGGTGATCGTGCTGGCATAGGCATTCACCTGAATGCCCGCAGCTTCATAACTTCTGATCACGCCCGTCTCGGCCACCGTAATGTTCTGATAGTAGTCGAGCACACCAGTGTTCCCGGCAATGATGCCGCTCGCATTCGCCAGGATGGTGCCCTGGATATCGTAGTCATTCTTGACGCCATCGGCACGGATGACCGCATCCGTGAAGAAGTTGGAATAATCGGATCGCACGACCGTCGCACCGGCCTTGACGAAAACAGTGTCGAAATTATTCAGCGTAATGCGCGTTCCCGCATCGACGGAATCCGAAAGGGCTGCAAACAGGGTCATGTTTTTCTCCAAAGGGTGGTTCGCACGGCTGCGGCCCACCTTCGGCGGCAGTCGAGCGTGACGGTTCGATATAAGGGGAATGGCGGCGCCAATCGGTCCCGCACCTGCGGGGCCCTGGCGAGAAGGAGAGGCGTCTTACCCCTCCCGATGTGTGGTCAGAGCAGGAAATCGCTCGCCGTCAGGCAGACGAGCGTATCGAGCGCGATGGTGAAATCCGCCTTGACGCTGTTCAGCATGTCCTGGAAGCCCTTGCCGACAATGCCTCCGGTAGAACGGAGCCTGACTCCGTCCTTCGGACAGTGATGTCCGATGTGACGAAGACGCTGTCCGTTGAACCAAGGTCCGCGCGGACACCGGTGCCGATACTGTTCGTACCAAAAATCTGTATTGCCATTTCTCTCTCCAATCTGGCTGCTGGAGAGATGAACGATGCAATCAATGGCGTTATTCGAGAGAAAAATATCTTTTTACGTGCAATACTTCAGCAATATTTCTGAAACAAAGCGGCGCGACAATGCCGTCGCGCTTTGCGCTGCACGTCATGATTTTACAAGCCTTTACGGCCGGCGGGCCGGTTCCTGGGCGTTCGCCTTCACCGCCTTGCCGCGGGCCGCGAGCATGGCGGGGGTCAGGCGCTCGTAGCGCACACCCGTGAAAAGAAGAACCTGGGCCGGAGCCGCATAGGAAACGGGAGCGCGTTTTGGGATTCGCGCGAGCCATTCCTTCAATCTAACAACGTCTGCCATTCTCGCCTCCAAAAGAAGAATCGAGACGGATGAACTACTCCTACTAATCTCACCCTGCCCTTTTCGGGCCGGTGCATCCGGTTCCGTCACCCGGCTGCGACGCACAGTGTCATCCCAGTCGCATACGGGTGGAAAACGGCGATAGGGGGCCAGAAGTTTCCCATTCACGGGAATGTGTCTGGCGACCGCCCGGTATCCGGAACATCGCACCTTTCCCAACGGGAGCGGAAGCCGTTTCGACGAACCACCGTTCCCATGCTCGAATCATAACACGTCTCCAACAAGAAACGAGCCGATCAATACCCCCAAAACTAACGACGATTGGGTTAACATGCTGTTAACACTAACGTGAAGGACCGCATCGCGCTGTTCCCCGCGGCACAAGAAATGGCCGGCACCGCGTAACAGTCGTCCGTTAACGGCTGAACAAGCATCGGTGACGTAAGCTGGCGACGTTTGTTTACGCAAGGATTTGGCCATGAGCTTTTGGGGCAAGACCATCGACACCCGCTATGATTTCCGGGCGTTCGACCCGAAGCACATCTGGGATTGGGGTCTCGTCACTGTCGGCAAGGGCACCGAGATCGATTTCGGCGATACCAGCGGCCTCTATTCGATCGACATCGCCGACAGGGAGATCGCCATCCGCTTCCAGGATATCGGCGTCTTCTCCAACTCTTCGCGCAACGGCCCGGCCTTCGTCGACTACAACGACACGCTGAACCGCATGATCGGCTTCAGCCTGCAGACCAATATGAAGGGTCTCACGGCCAGCGACATCACCGTCTATGACAATGAGCTGCGGATCGACTGGCGCGGCACGTCCTTCAACACCAACACCTATGTGCTCATCAAGGTGAAGTTCCAGTACGATGCCATCAACGGCACCAACGCCGACAACACGCTCAAGGGCACGAAATACGACGATTTCTTCTTCGGCAAGCGCGGCGCCGACACGATGACCGGCGGCACGGGCGCCGATCATTTCATCTTTTCGACCGGCGATACCGGCGGCACGAAGGCGACCGCCGACCTCATCAAGGACTTCAAGCCCGCCGAATTCGACGTCATCGATCTTAGCCGCTACGACGGGAATTCCACTGTTGTCGGCGTGCAGGATTTCAAGTTCATCGGAACCAAGAAGTTCTCCAAGGTCGTCGGCGAGTTGCGCTACGAGAAAGTCGGCACGGAAACCCACATCACCGGCGACACGAATGGCGACGGCAAGGTCGACATGATGATCCGCCTCACCGGCAAGATCGATCTGACGGCCGATCACTTCATCTTCTAATGGCACAGCCGGCGCATAGCTTTACCGGCTGTTAATCATACCGCCGTTAGGATTGTGTTTACGGTCGCCCCCGCGCGACAGGCGCTCAATCAGCGAGAACCGTTGGTTGCGGAAGACGGCAGAGATGCCGCGATCCGCTCGGGGTTCTGCTGGTTTTGCCAAGGACAGATGGAAGCGGCAAGGGGCTGCCGCTTCGGGGATAGGGTGTTTCGTGGCGGACAGGTTTCGCGAACTGGAGAGACCGCAGGCAGGGCGGCCGAAGGACATCGTCTTGATGGCCACGGTGTCGAGCTTCGAGAGCCTGCGCTTTCCGTCGAAATCGGACCTGCGCCAGTTCGGCGAACTCTTCGCGCCGCTTTACGCCGCCTCCACCGAGGAAGCCCGCCGCCAGGCCGTCGCCGCCCTCTCCCGCTGCCCGCAAATTCCGGATGAGGTCGCCGTCTTCATCGCGGGCCAGCCGATCGGCATCGCCGCCATCTTCCTGATGGGGTCGAAGGCCATCGCCGATAACGTTCTGATGCGCGTGCTGCGCACCGCCGGCCCGGAGCATGCCCGCGCCATCGGCAAGCGCGACGATCTCTCGCCCGCCGTCATCGAAGCGCTTGTCGGCAGCCATCAGGACCATGCGAGCCGCCGCACCGGTGAGGACCGCGAGGCGGCCCTTGCCGAAGCTGCGCGTCTGGAGCGGGAAGAGGATATGCGCGCAGAGCTGCGCGCGCTGGTGCGGGCCGCAACGCCCGCCGCCGAGGCTCCGGTCAGGCTCGAGGCTGCGACCGAGGTGCATCAGGCACTGTTCGTGCGTTTTGCGCGCGCCGGCGAGATCGGCATGATCGCCGTCACGCTCGCCGACGCGCTCGCCTCCAGCCAGTGGCTGTCGGAGCGCATCCTGCTCGACGTCTCCGGCCGCCAACTGGCCGAAACGCTGGTGGCGCTCGCCGTGCCGGCGGAAGACTGCCTGTTCGTGCTGGGAAAAATCTACCCGCACCTGGCCGAGGGTGGCGCCGAAGCGCTGATCGCGTCGCTAGACCCGGCCGAAGCGACCCTCAGGGTCGAAAGCTGGCAACGGGCGGATAGCTACACGAATGGCGATGGCTTGCCGAAGGCGGCCAATAGTGAAAGCACGAATGCGGACGGGCAGGATTACCACGACAGGTCCTCCGGGGACGGGCGGCACCGCGCCGCCGGCTGATCGACTTTCTCAAGGTTCCACTGGGTGGAACCGATCGATTTCGGAAACGGATTTCAGAATACCGGGCGCTTGGCTGGCAGGCGAACGGCCGTGCCTTCATGGCGCTCGGCGGAGAGCGCGGCCAGCGTGGTCGCGACGAACATTCCCGAAATCAGCAGTGCAAGGGCGGGCAGCACGATAAACATGGGCGTTTCTCCAAGGGTTCACAGGCCGTTGCCTGTGCCTCCCTTTTCCCATGTGCCCGCTCTCGCCGCTGTTCCCGCCGGAACAGGGTGTCAAAAAAGGAAGTCGCCCTTCGACAGGTCCGAGAGATCGACATGCTTCAGCGTCAGCACGTCGGTGCCGGCCTTGATCAGCACGTCGTCACCGCTCTGCGCCGCATGGTTCTTCATGAGGTCGGTAAAATCGGTGATGGCGGCAAGATTGGAAAAATCGATCCGGTCGGTGCCGGCCATGAAATCCGTCACCGTATCCTTGCCCGAGCCCTTGGAGAAGATGAAGACATCCGCACCGGCGCCGCCGGTCAGCGTGTCGTTGCCCGCGCGCCCGTCGATGATGTCATTGCCGCCGAGGCCCGACAGCTTGTTCGCGCCGCTGTTGCCGATCAGCACATTGGCGAGTGCGTTACCCGTGCCGCTCATACCGGCCGTGCCGAGCAGAACGAGTTTTTCGATATTGGCACCGAGCGTGTAGCTCACCATGGATTGCACCGTGTCCGTGCCGCCATCGGCCTTCTCGACAAGCTTCAGCGTCGCGTCGCCGACCAGATAGGTATCGTTGCCCGCGCCACCGGCCACGGTCCCGATGACCTTGCCGCCGCGTGTGTCAAAACTGTCGTTGCCGGCGCCGAGATCGACATTGCCGCGGATCGTGCCGTTGTTGGTGATGATCTCGACGCCGCTGCCGCCCTTGAGCGCGGTGCCTGTGGCGGTGATCGACCCGTTGTTGGAAAAGATGTTTTTTCCACTGCCGAGAAGCGCCACGGCGATGCCGCTCGTCGCCGCCACGCCGCCATTGTTGGTGAGCGTCGCGGAGGCGCCGTCCATCAGGATGCCGGCGGCCCCCTTGATCGTGCCGTTGTTGGTGACCTCAGCATTCGCGCCGCCGACATCGATGCCCTCGCCGGATGTCGAGGTCAGCGTCTTGTGGTTGGCGAAATTGACCGAACTGCCGTCGAGCCGCACCGCATCCTTGGCGGCGCTGATCGTGCCGTTGTTGGAAATGACGGCACTCGCGCCCGTCACCACAAGCCCCTCGTCGCCGCGCGACAGAAGCTTGCCGTTGTTGGTGATAACAGCGTTCTTGCCGGTCACGACGATGGCGTCCAGCTTGCTGTCGACCGTACCACTATTGGTAACGATCGCTTTCGTGCCGGCGCTGCGTATGCCGTCATCGGCGGTCGAATTGATCATGCCGTAATTGGTGATGATCGCGGCGGCACCGGAAACCGTAACGGCATCGCCGCCGCTCTTGATCGTGCCGTGATTGGTGACGAGCGCATCGTTCCCCGTCGCCTTGATGCCGAGGCCGGCCGTGGACAGCGTCGAGCCACGATTGGTGAAATTGATGTCGGCGCCGGCAAAGATGCCCGCCACCGTTCCGCCCGAGAGCGTGCCGAGATTGGTGAGGATGAGCCCGGTTCCCGACGCCGTCAGCCCGGCCAGCTTGGCGGAAACGGCGCCGTCGGCCTTGATCGTGACATCGCCGGGCTTGGCGGCGATCGCAGCATCGCCGAAGACGATGCCATTGCCGGCCGTGGAGGTGATCCTGCCATCGATGGCGAGCGAGCGGCCGGTATAGACACCGCCGGCATCCACGGCCGTTCCCTTGGTGACGATCTTGACGCCGGGATCGACGATCCACTGGCTGCTGGCCTTGCGGGCAACAAGCGTCGACGTCATGTCGGTCGTGATGACATATTTGGTCATTCTATCGGGCGTCCATCATTGACGTAGCCATTTCCTAGCGCCTTATCGACAAAGAATTCGTTTCCATTGCGACGACGCCGGCAGAACCTTGCTGCAAGGTTAACGACGGAAAAAACCGTCATCGTCAGGTTCCGCCCCGGCAAACTCCACGAGATCGCCGAGATCGTCCGTCTCGATCGACACGACCCATAGGTCGCTGTCGAAGCGCCGTTCCCGCGCGATCGCCTCGGCCACCGCAGCCGTCTCGACGCGCTCGAGCCGGGTCTCGAACAGCCGCGCCCGGTTGCTGTCGTCCTCGCCGAAGACGCTCTGCGGCGCGGGGGCATAGAGGCTCTCCGCGCCATCGCGAAAGATCTGCCGCACGAAGACCGCGCCCGCCGCCTCCGCGCCCTTCGCCTCGACAGCCGCGAAATCGCCGCGGGCGAACACGCGGCGCAGCAGGGCGGAGACGAAGATATCGGTACGAAGACGCATGCCCGCGTCCTACACGGCACAGGCCGCAAGGGCAATCGCGAGGTCTGGGGTGGCAGCGTGCATTGCGGCCAAAGCGGGATCGGGAATGCAGCAAGAGCCCGGCGTTACAGCGCGCCGATGTCCTTGAGCTTGGCGAGAACCTGCGGGTTGGGCTCTCCCGTCACCGGCAGGCGATAGTGCTTTTCGAAATGGCGGATCGCCACGCGCGTCTTCTCGCCGATCAGGCCATCGACGGCGATATCGGTATAGGCGATGTTGCTCAGACCCTTCTGGATCTTCATCACCATGTCGCTCGGCACGGGCTTGGCGACGGCGGAGGTGACCGCCGGATCGGCCTCGGCCTCCATGATCGCGGCGGCGACCGGATCGGATTCTTCCTCGGCCTCGGGCTTCGCCGTCGTTGCCGGCTTCTGCTCGATGACCTTCGCCACCTCGTCGAACGGGCGCTCGCCCGGCGTCACGTCAGTGATCTCGGGCAATTCTTCGCCCTCTTCCTGGCGCTCGATGACGAAGGTCGTCACGTCGTGCGGCTCGGGCTGGGTGGCGGTGAAACCAAGGGAATTGTCGGCCGAGCGGGTCTTCAGGAACGGCGACGGATGGCCGCCCGGCTGATACCACAGCGCGTTGGCCGCGACGAAGGAGAAGACGACAATAAAGGCGCAGGTGCCGCCGATCAGCGTCGGGTTGCGCGCGGCAAGCCCGCCGAGCGCGACGAGCCCGGTGATGACGATGTTCGGCCGGCGCGGCGGCGGTGCGGGTGCGCGCGCGCTGGAACGGCCCTTGCGGGCCTGGCCCTGCGGCCGCCGCTCAGGCTGTTTTCTGACGTGCGCGTTCATCTTTCCTGTCCTTGCCATCAAGCGACGGCTGGTAAACGGTCTCCGTGTCCACTGCAAGGCGCGGCGGGAAATCGACGGTGGATGCGCCCGCGGCATGCAAGTCGTTTTCGTGCGCGATGCCTGCGCCATCGGCGGGCACGCGGATGGTGATGACGGTGCCCTCGCCCGGCTTGCTCTGGATCACGAACGAGCCGCCATGCAGCGCGACCAGCCCCTTGACCAGCGACAGGCCAAGGCCGGTGCCTTCATACTTGCGGGTATATTCGTTCTGCACCTGCATGAAGGGCTGGCCGATCAGCGCCAGCTTGTCGGCGGGAATGCCGATGCCGGTATCGCTGACGGTGAGCAGCAGGTCGCGTCCCTCGCGCGCCGCATCCATGGTGACGATGCCGCCGCGGTCGGTGAACTTGATGGCGTTGCCGACGAGATTGATCAGGATCTGCTGGATCGCCCGCTGGTCGGCCACCACCTCGCCGATGGCGCGCGGCACGCGGCTCGTCAGCTTGATGCCCTTGTCGCGGGCCTGAAGGCCCAGCATCTGCTCGCAGGCGCGCACGCTGTCGGCAATCGCGAAGGGCTCGGTCAGAAGCTCGTAGCGGCCGGCCTCGATCTTCGAGACATCCAGCATGGTGTTGACCACCGACAAGAGGTGCGAGCCCGACTGGTGGATCAGCGCCACATATTCGCGCTGGCGGTCGTTTTCCAGCTTGCCGAAATATTCGCCCGAGAGGATGTCGGAAAAGCCGAGAATGGCGTTGAGCGGCGTGCGCAGCTCATGGCTGACGGCCGCCAGGAACCGCGTCTTGGCGTCGTTGGCCGATTCGGCTTGGGCTGCCTTGCGGGCCGTCTCGCTGCGCAGCAGCGCCTCTTCGGAAATGTCGCGCGACTGGGCGACGACGGCGACGAGCGCGCCGTCCTGCGCCGTCATGGCCGTCATTTCCACGCGCATATGCATGAACTGCTCGGCATTGGCCTCGATGCGCGGCCGGTCGATGCGGATATCGACCGTCTCGCGCGCGCCGCCCTGGCGCAGACGATCGATCGCCGCGACGAAGCCGATGCGGTCGGAGACGTGGATCTGGTCGAGATAGCCGCGGCCCATCGGGTCGCGCATCCAGGCAAGCATGTCGGCGCGGTCACGGCCGTGCACGGCGGTGACGAAACCGCGCGCATCATGCAGCGTCACGAGGCCGGCGAAGAGATCATAAGGAGAGACTGCCGGCGGTGCGGTTGCGGCCAGCTCGTCGGCAAAGCTCTTCACCTGCGAGAGCTTCGGCTCGCGCACGGAGGATGCGGCAGCCGCCAGAAGCGCACCGGCGCCGGCCAGCGCCACGCCGGCCGGAAGGGCAGCGGAAGCGGGCATGACGGCGGAAAGGGCAAGCGGCAGGCCGGGAACGGCGGCGAGAAGCGCGAGCGTCGTCGCGCGCAGCGAGGCGGAGGGGCGCATGTCGGCGTCCACGCCAGCAACGCCAGCAACGGCGCCCAGGCGGGCCGCCATTCTGTCAGCGATGATGGTCAATTGGCGCAACGCAAAACCCTGTCGTTCATGTTCTTTTCTGTGAGCCCAAAATCGCACCGGCGACTTAGGAAAGGATAAACAGGAGGGGTCGGAAAGGGGGGCAAAAAGCCCCAAAAGTCCCATTTCGGGGCAATCCAACGGCCATTCGTCCGGCGTGGTTAACGGGGCGTAAGCGCCTCATTTTGCGGCATTTTTCTGTTCGTATTAACTTCTGGGGCAAGGTGGCCGAAAGCGGTCTCCCGGCATTCCGGCGCCTCAGGACCCAAGCGGCCGCCTTCATCCTTAACGGCGATCACTAAAATCTGCCTCAAATGCCGGTAAAGCTGCCGATCGTTCGAATTTTAATCAAAACTGGGCAAAACCTGACTGATTCCCGCAAAGGGGAATTTCCTTCCGGCCCCTATTCTCGCATCAACGGTTCGCCAAGGACCAATCGAGCCGAAGGCCGCCAAGAGCCAAGGCGTATAATGAGGATGGCAAGCGATGTGGTTTCTGATCAAGGGAACGTTCTGGTTCTCGCTCGTGCTGGTGCTGCTGCCCTTCCTGGATCCGGCCTCGTCCGCGAAACTGGAAAAGGGACCGAGCGTCGAGCTCGGCGATACGTTCAGCGCCGCCACCGAAGCGCTCAATTATGTAACGGCCATGTGCCTGGAAAAGCCTGACGTCTGCCAGAAGGGGACTGAAACCTTCGTGGCGCTCGGCCACCGGGCACGCGAAGGCGCACATATCGCCTACAAGTTCCTCGATACCCAGTTTGCCGAAGACGCCGCCGTCGCCAAGGCCGAGCCGGCGGAAAGCGAAGCGCTCGATCAGCCGCTGCCGAAGATGGCGGCCAATGTCGATGCCGACGCCGAGGTGATCACCGGCACCATCGCCATCCCGACCCGCCGCCCCGATCACAAGGGCTGACGCCGGATCCAGGTTTCACCGTTTACTGCCTGCCTGACTCGTTGCATTGCAACCGCCGTATGGACCCTGTCCCTGCGGCGTTTCTTTTTGCGCGCGCCTCGCCTATATCAGGGCAAACTTCGAGAGACCGCCATGGCCACGCTGCAAGAGATCATCGACGACTTCGCCTTTCTGGAAGAATGGGAGGACCGCTACCGCTTCGTCATCGAACTCGGCAAGGCGCTGCCGGATCTCGCCGAGGACAAGCGCACGGCGGCCAACAAGGTGCAGGGCTGCGCCAGCCAGGTCTGGCTCGTCAGCCATACCGGCGAGGGTGCCGATCCGGTCATGACCTTCGAGGGCGATTCGGACGCCCATATCGTGCGCGGCCTCGTCGCCATCGTGCTCGCCATCTATTCCGGCAAGCGCGCCTCCGAGATCGCGGCGCTCGACGCCATCGACACGTTCAACACGATCGGCCTCGTCGAACACCTCTCCTCGCAGCGCGCCAACGGCCTGCGCTCGATGATCAAGCGCATCCGCGAGGAAGCCGCCATCCGCGTCGCCGCCTAGACATAGACGGCGAACAGGAACGAGACGGCATCGGCATCTGGAGCTGGTTGCTTTCGCCTGAATGACAGCCGTCAGCGCGGCAGGTCCGGGCGATACCCCTCGCCGCCCCAGGCATGCGTGCGGCGCGGCGACGACGCTGATGGCGCATAGTGGCGGGCGAGCGCCATCAGGGCGGCGCGCAGCATGAGCTTTGCCGAGCGGGCAGGCCATTGCCGCTCGCGCTCCACCGTCTCCAGTCCCTTCAGGAAGCAGCAGACATCGAGCGCAACACCGGACAGTTCCGGCCCGATCGCCTCAATGGCCTTCGCCACCCGCGCGCGGGCGGCAAGCGCCGTGTCGGTGAGGTCTCGCGCCGCTCCCGCCTCGCCCTTCTGGCGCGTGGCGATCCGTGGCTCCCAGGACATGGTCATTCTCGGCTGCAGGCCGCCGCGCGTGAAATCGCCATGCAGCCGCTCGCCGGCGGCAAGGGCGTCCTCCGGCAGCCACGCCTCTCCGGTCTTCTCCTTCAGCCGGGCGAGTGCAGAGAGCGGCGATTCCAGCCGGTTGGCCATCGCCGTCTGCCGGGTACCGTCCTGCACCACCACGACCGATGCCAGATCGCGGTGCTGCGCGGCGAACGGCGTTTCGGCGTCGCACAGGCGGCGCCGGAGATGGGCCTTCGCCTCCGGCCTTGCCCGCAATCGGCCATCCGCGAGGTTGACGAGGCCCAGCCGAACCGCCTCCTCGACCACCGTGGGGCACACCGTTTCCTTCCGGCCGTTCGTGCCCAAAAGCCCTTCCCCGTCGAGCGACGCGCCCCCGGCCGTCAGCAGAAAGCGCAAAAGCTTTGCCAGCGCGGCATCCTTCTTCGCCTCAACCATGGCTGCCGATCCCCGCCGGGCCGAAGACCGAGAGTACGACGCGCTCGATCGCCGAGACGAAGGCATCGAAGGCGGCATCGTCGCGCCGGTCCTCCACGACATTGCAGGCATGGCCGACCGTCGTGCGGTCGCGCCCGAAGGCCGCGCCGATATCCGAGAGGGAAAGCTGCAGCACGACATGGCAGACATACATGGAGATCTGGCGCACATGGCAGGTGGAGCGGCGGCTGTCGCGGCGCCAGAGCGGCCGCTCGCTCGCAAGCGCCGTCATTTCCAGCACGAGCTGGCGCACGATGCGGCAGGCGGTGGCCGACGGCACGGTCGGGGTATCCAGGCCGGCAATCACCCGCCGCACGCCATGGCCCGCCGTCGCTTTCTCCTCCCCCTTGGTTTCCAACACCGCAGGACGGCTGTTTCGGGATGCCCGCCTTTGGGATACGATGAACTGGTGCATGACTGGCCACTCCGTTGATAGGAATTTATTCATACACCCTAGAGGACAAGCGGGGATGAATGAAGCATCAATCCGCAACCAGCCCTTGAATCTGTTTAAATTTTTGTGGTCGATATCCTCTTTTTAGGCTTATATTCCTCAATGGAATAATTCGACCGTGTGACGAACAGGCCAAAATCGCGAATCGTGCGCGCAACAAGACGCATGGCACAAATGCAAAAGGCCGGAGCGTCACCGCTCCGGCCTTCGGTCATTCTCGTTCTGCCTTGAAGGCTTACTTGCCCTTGCGGCGCTGGCCGAGGCCCATTTCCTTGGCGAGGCGCGAGCGGGCTTCGGCATAGGCCGGAGCGACCATCGGGTAATCGGCCGGCAGGTCCCACTTCTCGCGGTATTCTTCCGGCGTCATGCCATAGTGAGTCATCAGGTGGCGCTTCAGCGACTTGAATTTCTGGCCGTCCTCGAGGCAGATGATGTAGTCGTTCTGCACGGACTTCTTGACCGGAACCGGCGGCTTCGGCTTCTCGGCGACGACGGGCGCTTCGACGGCGGCCGACGGCTGCGTCGTGTTGTTCAGCGCGGCATGCACATCGGCGATCAGGCCCGGCAGTTCGGCAACCGGGACGACATGATTGCCAACATAGGCGGCAACGATGTCGGCCGTCAGCTCCACAAGCAGATTGGAGCTGGTGCCAAGATTTGTTTCAGTCATGTGTTTCTCCTGTCGGACGAACGGAAGGCTGACGTCTCTCTCCATCAGCCGGGGGCATCGAATTTCGCGCAAAGCAACCATTCCGGGAGATCGGGCGAGCAAATCAATATCGACAGACACGCTTCGCCACGAAATACGGACTTTTTGCGTCAATATAACTTTTCTGTATCGCGACCGCCGCACCAGTTAAGTCGGACCCGGTCTCTATACCGGATAAGCGCGAACGCGCCACCAACTCAACTTAAACAGGAAAATCGCATACAAGCTAAATCAACCCGAATGCTTTACTTCACTTGGAATATCATTCCGCAATTCAAAGTCCAGAAATAATTTGAAAATGAAACATGAGAGCTTTGCGCAAGGAAAGAAATCCACCGGAAAGCGCGGGATACTGTAAATTTTAAGGGTAGGCCTCAACGAAATTTCAACGCTTCTTGGCCGCACGTTCGCGCGGCTCGCGCATTTCATCCATCACGGTCAGGCGCGTCAGGCGATAACCGGCCGCATGCGCCGCCTTTGCAACGAGATGCGCGGCCACCGGCGCCGTCAGTACAAAGAAGACGAAGCCCGCAAGCGCGCGGGTGAAAATCGCCACGTCGAGCGAGTGAATGCCTGCGGCCAGCAGCATGAGGCCGGACCCGACCGTGCCGGCCTTCGAGGCCGCATGCATGCGGGTATAGACATCCGGCAGGCGCACGAGGCCGAGTGCCGCGAGAAAGGTGAAGACGCCGCCCGCGACGAGCATGACGGCCACGACGAGCGCGAGGAGAAGGTTCAGCATCAGTGCAGCCTCCGCGCATGGCCGCCGCTGCGGCGCGTCCTGTTGCCGGCCGGCGCCTCGTCCGGCGCACCCGCCTCGCCGGGCTGCATGCCACGGTGCAGCACGAAGCGGGCGAAGGCGACGGTGGCGAGGAAACCGACGAGGCCGAGCGCGATGGCGATGTCGATATAGAGGTTGAAGCCCGTTCGGATCGCGATGACCGCGATGAAGCCGATCGCGATGGCGGTCAACATGTCGAGCGCGACGATGCGGTCCGGCAGGGTCGGCCCCTTGATGACGCGCCAGGCGGCGAGGAAGAAGGCGGCGGCCATCAGGAAGAGCGCGATGGCGCAGGCGCCGGAAATGATCGTTTCAGCAGCCATCAGCGAAAGGCCTCCAATATCTTCCTCTCGAAACCATTGGCGATATCGCGCCGCGTGCCGGCCGGATCGGAGCAGTCGATGGCATGCACATAAAGCAGCTTGCGATCCTCCGAGACATCGACGGAGAGCGTGCCCGGCGTCAGCGTAATGAGATTGGCAAGCAGCGTGATTTCGAAATCCCGGTCGACCGTCAGCGGAAAGGCGAAAATGCCGGGTTTCAGGTTCATCTTCGGGCTGGCCACGAGCACCGCAACCTTCCAGGCCGAAAGCGCCAACTCCTTGAAGAAGAGAAGAAGCAGCGACAGCGCTTTCAGCGGCCGGAAGCGCCGGCCATCCGGCTGGATGTGGCCTCGGATGAGGAGGAGCGACAGCGCGCTCGCCACAATGCCGAGCAGCAGGTTGGGAAGGGTGAAGCTGCCGGAGACGGCAAGCCAGACCAGCGTGAAGACGGCGATGATGACGGCGGGCCGCATGTCACTTCCCCCCCGGAAAGACGGAACCGATATAGGCGCTGGGATCGGCAAGGCCCTGCGCGGCCTGCTGGACGAGCGCCATCACCCGCTCCGGGAACAGGCCGAAAGCCACCGTCAGCGCGGTCAAGAGGACGAGCGGCAGCAGCGCGCCGACGGGCATGGTCTGCATCGGCAGCGCCGCCGGCGCGGGGCGCCAATAGGCGAGCGCGAAGACGCGGCCGAGCGCAATGGTGATGAGGAAGCCGGTGGCGAGCACCGCCGCCGCCAGCCACCAGGCGCCGATATCGATCGCCGCCTTGGCCACCATGACCTTCGGCCAGAAGCCGGAGAATGGCGGCAGGCCGGCGGCCGAGAAGAACAACACCAGCGACAGCGCGGAAAACAGCGCCGAACGGCCATAGAGCCCGCCAAGCGCATTGAGATCGAAGGCGCCGGCCAGCCGTCCCGCCATCCCCGCTGCCATGTAGAGTGCGGTCATCACCACCATGGAATGCAGCGCGTAGAAGATCGCGCCGCCGATGCCGCCCGGACTGCCGAGCGACAGGCCCGCCAGCATGACGCCGATGCCCGAAATCACGACATAACCGATGAGCCGGCGGATATCGCTTTGGCCGAGCGCGCCGAGCGCCCCGAAGAGCATGGTGGCGACGCCGACGAGCACGACGACGAAGCTCAGTTCCTCCCGCTCGACGGGAAACAGCATGACCAGCGTGCGCAGCAGTGCATAGATGCCGACCTTGGTGAGCAGGCCGGCAAACAGCGCCGACACGACGACGCGCGGCGTGTGATAGGAGGCCGGCAGCCAGAAATTCACCGGGAATGCCGCCGCCTTCATGCCGAAGGCGAGAAAGTAGAGCGTGGCCAGCGTCATCAGCGGCAGTTCGGCGCGGCCGGCCGCGGCCTTCCTGGCGATATCGGCCATGTTGAGCGTGCCGAAGAGGCCGTAGAGATACCCGGTGGTGACGAGGAAGAGCGTCGTCGCGACGAGGTTGAGGAAGGCGTATTTGATCGCGCCGTCGATCTGGCGCGGCTCGGAGCCCAGCGTGATCAGGCCGAAGGAGGCGATCAGCAGCACCTCAAACCAGACATAGAGGTTGAAGATATCGCCCGTCAGGAAGGCGCCGGAGACGCCGGCCATCAACAGCAGCAGGAACGGATAGAAGCCGTAGCGCCGTCCGCTCGCATCGATATCGGCGAGCGCATGCACGCCGCCGGCAAAGGCGACGACCGCGCCGGTGAGCGCAAAGAGCGCACCCGTCAGATCGGCGGTGAAGGCGATGCCGAAGGGCGGCAGCCAGCGGCCCATCACCATCGTCACCGGGCCGTTTGCGGCGACATGGGCGAGCAGCAGCGCATCGATCACCACGAGCACGGCGAGCGCGGGAATGGCGATCAGCGCCTGCAGACGCAGCGATTTGCGCAGCATCAGGAGCAAAGCGCCGGTGAGGATGCACCAGGCGGGCGGCAGCACGACCAGCCAGTCGGCGGTGGGAACCGGCGTCAGGACGAGGGCTGCGGAAAGATCGGCGGGATTTGCGGCCATTGGCGGGGCGGTTCCTGTCAGTAGCCGGTCGGCGGAAGGGGATCGTCGTCCGGCTCCGCCAGGCGCATTTCGTTGCCGTTGTCGGTGCCGAGATCCTGGTAGGCGCGGTAGACCAGCACCAGCAGGAAAGCGAAGAAGGAGAAGGAAATGACGATGGCCGTGAGGATCAGCGCCTGCGGCAGCGGATTGGCCGTCAGCGTCACCGGCACGTCATGGCCCTGCGGAATGATCGGCGGCACCTCGCGCAGGATGCGGCCGTTGGTGAAGAGCAGCAGGTTCACGCCATTGCCGAGCAGCACGACGCCGAGCAGCACGCGGACCAGGAATTTCGACAGCATCAGATAGACGGCGGCGGCGAAGAACAGGCCGATCAAAAGGACGAAGGGAAACTCCATCAGACGTCGTCCCCCGCTTCCAGCGCCAACGCAATCGAGGTGATCGCGCCGACTACGACGAGATAGACGCCGGTATCGAACAGCATCACGGAGGAGAGCGGGATCTCGACGCCGAGCACAGTCGGAGTGACCCAGAGCCCCGTCATGAACGGCACGCCGAAGACGGCCGAGAGCAGGCCGGCAATACAGGCGATGAACAGCCCGAAGGCCGAAATCGCCATCGGGTGAAACCACAGCGCCCGGCGCACGGCCGCGATGCCGTTGGCAATGCCGAAGATCGCCAGCGCCGACACGGCAATGAGCCCGCCGATGAAGCCCCCGCCCGGCTCGTTATGGCCGCGCAACAGCACGAAGAGGGAGAAGAGCGCCATCAGGGCGGTGAGGAAAGGAGCGACGGTGCGGAAGATGAGGGTGTTCATGCGCCGGCCCTCCCCTTGCGGATGCGGATGATCGAGAGGATCGCGAGACCCGTGACCATCACCACGGCGATTTCGCCCAGCGTGTCGGTGCCGCGGAAATCGACGATGATGACATTCACCACATTGGCGCCGTGCGCGATCGTCTTCGAATAGAGATTGAAGAAATCCGTCAGCGCCGTATCGAAGCGGCCCTGCGTGACCTTCAGGAGATAGAGCGCGAAGCCGAGGCCGCAGGCGATGGCAATCACCGCATCGGGAAGCTTTTCCCGCAGCGGCCGGTGGTCGCGCGGCGTGAGCTCCAGGCGCGTCATGACCAGAGCGAGGATGACGACCGAAAGCGTCTCGATCATGAACTGGGTGAAGGCGAGATCCGGCGCGCCGAACAGCAGGAAGAGCAAGGCGACGCAGAAACCCTGGATGCCCAGCGCCACGATGGCGGTGAGGCGGTTGCTGGCGGTCAGCACGGCGCCGATGCCGAGCACGGCGAGCAGCATCACCGCCAGTTCATGGAACTGCATGCCGGCCGGCCAGACCGGCAGGCGCGGCCATTCACCATAGACCATCTGCGGAACCAGCAGCGCCAGCGCGACCACCGCGAAGGTGGCGGTCATGTAGATTTCCATGCGGCCCGGCTGGAGAAGCCGGCTGATGGCGGCGGCGGCGCGCACGAGGCCGGTCATCGCCTGGTCGAAGCCGCGATCCGGCCCCCAGCCGATATCCTCGATCAGCCGGTTCGCCGCGTCCCGCGCCCGGTCCAGCATCAGGAAGACGCCGATGCCGAAGGCGACCGTCACAAGCGACAGGCCGAAGGCGAGGCTGAGATGCGGCATCGCCGAAATGCTGATGGTCTGCGGCACGCCCGATATGGCGGAGGCGAGCGGCGAGGTCAGTAGAGCGTGGGTGATGGCGGAGAACAGGCCGATGACAAGGCCCTTCACCGCCAGCAGCGTCGGGCCGATCCAGAGAAGAGCGGGACCTTCATGGGCATGTTTCGGCGTCTCAACGGGTGCGCCGAGGAAGGGTTTCAGCGCCACGGCGAAGGCGACCGCAAACATCAAGCCGTTGCCGATGACGGCGGCGACCGTGAAGGCGATCTGCCGAAGATTCCCGCCCGCCAGGGCGGCATAGACCTCTTCCTTGGCGAGGAACCCGAAGAACGGCGGCAGGCCGCCCATCGAAAGCGCGGCGAGAAGGGCGGCAAGGAAAGTGACGGGCATGGCGCGCCTGAGGCCACCGAGTTTCGTGATGTCGCGCGTGCCGGTCTCGTGGTCGATCAGGCCGGCGACCATGAAGAGCGCGCCCTTGAACAGCGAATGGGCGACGAGATAGAGCGCGGCGGCGGCCAGCGCATGCTCCGAGCCGAAGCCCGTCAGCATGACGAGCAGGCCGAGCGACGCTACCGTCGTATAGGCCAGCATCAGCTTGAGATCGGTCTGGCGGATGGCGAGCACAGACCCCACGAGCAAAGTGAGCCCGCCGACGGCCGGCAGGATGGTTTCCCAGGCGGGCGTCGCGCCCATCACCGGGTTGAGCCGCATCAGCAGATAGACGCCGGCCTTCACCATGGTCGCCGAATGCAGATAGGCCGAGACCGGCGTCGGCGCCTCCATGGCGTTCGGCAGCCAGAAATGGAAGGGAAACTGCGCCGACTTGGTGAAGGCGCCGCCGAGCACCAGGAAGAGGATGGCGAGATAATAGGGGCTGGTGCGCAGTTCCGGCCCGAAGGACATCAGCAGCGAAAACTGCGTGACGTCGGTGACATCCCACAGCAGCAGCAGGCCCGCCAGCAGGAACAACCCGCCGCCGCCCGTGACGATCAGCGCCTGAAGGGCGGCGCGGCGCGAAGCCTCGCGCGCATTGTCGAAGCCGATCAGCAGGAAGGAGGTGATCGAGGTCAGCTCCCAGAAGACGAAGAGCATCAAAAAACTGTCTGACGCGACGAGGCCGAGCATCGAACCCATGAACATCAGGATGAAGGAGAAGAACCGTCCCTGATGCGCATGCCCCTTCAGATAGCCGCCGGCATAGAGCACGATCAGCGTGCCGATGCCGGAAATCAGCAGCAGGAAGGCGAGCGACAGGCCGTCGATCAGCCAGGAGAAGCTGACATTGTAGGACGGCACCCAGACATAGCCGCCGGTGACAATCTCGCCGGCGGCGATTTTTCCGTTGAAGCCGAGGAAATGCAGGAAGACGGCGAAGGGCACGAGCGCCAGCGGCCAGGCGGCATGATGGCCGAGAAGCCGCGTCAGGGCGGGCGCGATCAGCGCACCGATGAACGGCAGGCAGAAGGCGAGGAAGGTCAAGCCCATCGTGTCCGCTGTCATGCCCCTCCCCTCATAGGCGGGCTTGGCCCGTCCTTGGTATTTCAAAAAATCAGAGCGCCTTTTCTACGTCGGTCAAACCGAAATCACCACCCTTGAACAGCAAGGGCGCGGCGTTTTCACTCAGTTTTCATCGCCATCGCCACCCGGCACGCGGAGCCTGACCCGGGGGAAATAGGTGCGATAGCGCGCGGCATCGCGGGTGATCAGCGTCAGGTCCGCGACAGCGGCATGGGCACCGATGAAGAAATCGGGCAGAACGCCGGTGCGGCTGCCCCCGGCGCGGCGATAGGCCTGAAAAACCTTGCCGGCAAGAAAGAGCGCTTCCTTCGGAATCGGCACGTGATCCAGTTCCGCAAGAGCGATCATGCCGTCGAGATCGGCGATATCGCCATAGCGCACCGACAGTTCCGCATAAATGACGTCATTGATGGCAAGCGGGCCGAGCAGCGCAGCGGCCTCCAGCGTCGCGGCGGACCAATCGGCCCATTGCGGATCGCCGGTGACGAGGTCGAGCAGCACGTTGGTGTCGACCAGGAACATCTCAGTCGTCGCTGCGTGTGAGCGCCATGATCTCGTCGGTCGTCATGCCGGCACCGGCATGACCGCGCAACTGTTCGAAGCGACTGACCGGCCGGTTTTTGCCCAGCGGCACGACAATCACCTTGCCGTCCCCCGCACGCCGGAACTCGACCTTGCTGCCGGGGCCGATCCCGAGAAAATCGCGCACGGCCTTGGGGATCGTCACCTGCCCCTTGCTCGTCACCGTCGTGCCCATGTCATCCTCGGTAATACTATTTTGGAAACAGGTATTACCTTAACGAAAAATGGCCGTGACAGCCAGCCCTCTTCTCCACGGAGCCGATTGTCTTCCCCCGCCCCGCATCCTATCTATGTGCCAACAGGAGGACGTCATGAGCGACACGACGACGTTGAAGGTCAACAAGACCAAGGAAGAGTGGCGGGCGATACTGACGCCGGAACAGTTCCGCATCACGCGCGAACATGGCACCGAGCGCGCCTTTTCCAGCCCGGATTTCGATCTCGCCAAGAAGGGCACCTACCGCTGCATCTGCTGCAACGCGCCGCTCTACCGTTCGGAGGCGAAGTTCAATTCCGGCACCGGCTGGCCGAGCTTCTACCAGCCCATCGCGCCGGGTGCCGTGACGGACCATTCGGACCGTTCCTACGGCATGACGCGCACCGAAATCCGCTGCGCGGATTGCGACGCCCATCTCGGCCACGTCTTCCCCGACGGCCCGCCGCCGACGGGCCTGCGCTATTGCATGAACGGTGTTGCGCTGAGCTTCGATCCCGACTGATCGTCCAGGGCCGATCGACATTCAGCCCATAACTGGCCTGCAAATGGCGCTTTTGCGTGCTTCCGGTGCTCACGTACGTTCAGTACGCTGCGCTCCGGGTCACGCAAAACCACCATTTTCGACTCAACCTGGGCCGAATGTCGATCGGCCCTCGGCCGTCATTTGGAGAGCTTCAGCTCCATGCAGGCCAGGTCCAGCCAGCGGCCGAACTTGATGCCGACCTCGCTGAAGCGGCCGACCATGTGAAACCCCATCTGCTCATGCAGTTTGATCGAGGCGGCGTTCTCCGCCTCGATACAGCCGACCATGACATGGATGCCGTTGAAGGTCGCACGCTCGATCAGTGCCTTCATCAGCTTGCGCCCGCTGCCGGTGCGGCGCACATCGCTCCGCACATAGACGGAGTGCTCCACCGTATGGCGAAAACCGTCGAAAGCGCGCCAGTCGCCATAGGAGGCGTAGCCGATCACCTGCTTTCCGCGCACCGCGACGAGGATGGGAAAACCGCGCTCTCGGCGGGCGGCAAACCAGGCCTTGCGATTGTCGAGATCGACCACCGCCTCGTTCCAGATCGCGGTGGTGTTGGCGACGGCATCGTTGTAGATGTCGAGAATGCCGGGGAGGTCCGCTTCCACGGCGTCGCGTATCGTTATGTCCATGGTGGTTCCCCCCTTGTTTGCCTTCGCTTACAGGAGGAGCGGGAAACCTGTCCAGTCATGTGTTGTCATGGTCGATGAAACCGTGACGCTGGACCGTCATGAACGCATAGGCATTCAAGGGGTTTTTCGTGCGGCGTTTGCTTCTTTCCATTTTTCTTCTCTTCGTCCCGACCGTCGCCCTTGCGGCCGGCTGGGAGCCCTATGTCAACGGCCGCTTCGGCTATGCCGTGGAGATCCCGCCGGGTTTTGCGCTGTCCAACGAGGCCGACAACGGCGATGGCCGCACCTATGCCAATGGGGGTGCGACACTGGCCGTCTGGGGCCACTATCTCGCGGCCGGCCCCTTCGAGCTCGATGTCGCCGAGCGGCGCGCGACCTACAAGCAGGAGGGTTGGGATTTGAGCTATGACCGGCAGAAGGCCGGCTGGGCGAGCCTTTCGGGCACGCGCGGCGACCGCATCCTCTATCACCGCACCATTCGGCTCTGTGATGACGCCGTGGCGTCCTTCGTGCTGGAATATCCCGTATCGATGAAAGCGGAAATCTCGCCCTTCGTCGGCAAGCTGGTGAAATCGCTGCATCCGGCGGAAGGCTGCACCACCGCGCAGGGCGCCGCCCCCGCCGCGCAATAACCCGATTAGGGATCGCTCAGGCGCCGGGGCCGGCCAACACAACACTGGTGACGACGGCGGAATAGTGCACGGCGGCGGCGGCAACGACGAAGCCGTGCCAGATGGCGTTCTGGAAGCGCAGCTTTTCCCAGACATGGAAGATCACGCCGACGGAATATAGCACGCCACCGGCGACGATCAGCACCAGCGTGGCGATCGGCAGATGCGTGGCAAGCGGTCCGGCGGCGAAGACGCCGCTCCAGCCCATGGCGAGATAGATGAGGATCGCCAGCCGGTCATAACGGCCGGGAAACAGGAATTTCAGCGCCACGCCCGCCGCCGCCATCACCCAGATGAAGACCAGCATGCTGGCGAGCAGGGGATCGTCCATGCCGCGTTGCAGGAAGGGCGTGTAGGTGGCGGCGATCAGAACGAAAATCGCCGAATGGTCGAAGCGGCGCAGATGCCATTTGACCTTCGAGACCGGCCAGAGATTGTAGGCGAAGGAGGTGGCAAGCGCCACGACGAGGCCGACGCCATAGACCCAGGCGGCCGCCAGCTGCCCGCTCGTCGCCCAGACCGTGGCGTAGAAGATCAGCGCCGTGACGCCGATCAGCGCGAAAACCACGCCGACGCCATGCACGATGCCATCGGCGATCACCTCCGACCGGTCATAGGTCCACTTGACGCCCTTGATTTCCACGCTGGCCTTCCCTGTTTTGTCCGTCAGCCTAAGGTGGCGTGTTTGACGTTCTGAAACAAGGCCTTCGGTGGCCCCGGCGGATCACGAAAGGTTGCCGTTTCTTACGCCTGTGCGATGCAGTCCCCGCAAAGAGCGGCATGCGGCACGGCAGCGAGACGCGCTGGCGCGACAGGGTTGCCGCATTTGGCGCAGGTGCCGAAGGTGCCGGCAGCGATACGATCGAGAGCCGCGTCTATGGCCTTCAGCTCCTTGAGACCGGTCGAGCCGAACTCCTCCAGCACCTCGTCGTTCTCACGCTCGATGGCGCGGTCGGCACTGTCGCCGCTTTTCAGCGTTTCGAGATCGGTCTCGATCCTGTTCAGGCGATGGTAGAGTTCGCGCTTGCGGGTGAGAAGAATGTCCTTGTAGTCAGCCAGGTCCGTCACGATTGCCGTCTCCCTTGTTGGAAAGCCTGCGGCGAACATGGCATCCGCATTGTCAAACGGCATTGATCGGAATCAAGCTTGCAGGCATGCGTCGTCAACGCTGCGTTGACAGTAAATCGCCGAAACGTCCTCTTTCGTGAACGCGGCGCGTCCGCCATATTCACCCCAACACAGCGGTTTCCGAGGGAAACCGATTATAGGATGGATATCATGACGGACCTCGACAGACGCACGTTCCTCGGCGCAGCCGCCGCCGGCATCGCCGTCGCCAAGGCCGGCCCCACGCACGCGGAGACCGCCTCTATGACTGATGCAACGACCAAGACCCACGCCGTCGACATGCCGGCTTTCGTCGATCACTCGCACCTGACGGTGATCGACCTGCCGACGACCTCGGCCTTCTACCAGAAGGTCATGGGTCTCAGCGTGCTCGACACCTCGGCGTCGGGCGAAACGCTCGGCGTTGCCGGCCGGCCGCTCCTGACGTTGACGACGGGCAGCAATGCCGCACGCGCGCCGCGCAATGCGCCCGGCCTCTTCCACACCGCCTTCCTCGTGCCCAACCGCAAGGAGCTCGGCCGCTGGCTGGCGCATGCCGCGCACAACAATGTCCAGCTCACCGGCGCGTCCGATCACCTCGTCAGCGAGGCGATCTATCTCGACGATCCCGAGGGCAACGGCATCGAGATCTACCGCGACCGCGACCGGTCCGAATGGACCTATGTGCCCGACGGCACGGTGAAGATGGCGACGAACCGGCTCGACTTGCAGGCGCTTTACGACGAGGCCCCGAAGGACGGCTGGACGCATCAGGAAAACGGCACGGTCATCGGCCATATCCACCTGCAGGTCTCCGACATTCCGGAAGCCAACGCCTTCTTCAACGGTGTGCTCAGCCTCGACATCATGACGAGCTATCCGGGCGCGAGCTTCTTCGCCACCGGCAAATACCACCACCATGTGGCGGCCAATGTCTGGAATTCCCGCGGCCAGCCGAAGCGCCAGACCGGCATGACGGGCCTTGCCGACTACACGATCCGCTTCAACGACAAGGCCAAGCTCGACGCCGCCGTCGCGAAGCTGGACGAACTTGCGCTGGCGACCACCCGCTCGGGTGACACGGTCTCGCTGGTCGATCCCTGGGGGATCGGACTGAAGCTTTCAGCGTGAGGCTGCGCTCGAAGCCGTCGTTTAAGGCTCGGTGCCTAGATTTTCGCTGCCGGCCTGCTGGACGGCAGCTATGGCGCCTCAGGCGCGACAATCGCGAAGCTTTCACCAACCATCACGATCAGCGACGCGGCTCCGTAGAACTTGATGTGCTGAACCGCCAGCTTCCTGCAAACAGGATCATTGTTGATCCGATGGGTGCATAAGCGTCGCCATCCTTCATGCGAGAGCGCGATCTTTTCAGCCGCGAAGATACCTAGCCCCGTCGCGCGCCGAATTTTCTTGATAAGCTCCGGCCACGACGCCCTCTCTCGATAGAGAGCCTAGGCGATCGATCGAAGTTCTTCAGATATGTCCACGAAGTTGGGCTTCCGTTTGCGAACTGCGAAAAAGCTCAACCTCAAAACGTGCCAGTGTCAACGCGGCTAGTCATACAAATAATGCGCCGCCCAATCCTCGTGCGGCACCTGGTCGCCGATCTTGTACTTGAAGGCGTTGATCTCCAGGCGGTCGGCGCTGGCTTCGCATTTGTAGGACAGGCGGTACCATTCGCCCTTGCTGCGGAAGACTGCGCCCTTCGTCTTGAAGGTGGTGCCGTCGAGTTTGGGATCGCCGAAGGCGTAGGCGATCACCTTGTCGGGACGGAAGCCGTCCTTGGCCGCGCCGATCTTGTCCATCGCCTCCATGTCGCAGCGCTGCTCCAACCGTTCTTCCGGCGCCAACTTCTCCAGCTGACCGCGCACGCGGGCATCGATGGCGAGCGCCGGTGAGGCCAGCGTCAGGGTGCAGAGGGCGATGAGAAGCCCCGATACCTGCTGTTTCAAAGGTGTCACTCCTCTTCGTGCCGTCATTTGCGACGTCTTAATTCGGGGTTAACGCGCAATATGTCGATTTGACGACACCCCGCAACCCACCTGCGGTTTCAACGGCAGATGCTGATGGAACTTCATGACTTTCCGCGCGTTCATGCTCGGAATTGGGGAACACATCATGCATGACATGTCGGCAAAGCCGTCCGAACGGCGCCTCCTGAGCACTGGCCTCGACCTCGAAAAGGATCTTGTGGAAGACGCGCCGCGCCGCCGTGGCCTCGACCTGGCGAGCAGCTGGGCCGTCATCGGCATCTTCTTCATCATGGCCATGGGCGTCGTCTATCTTATGGCGCCGATCCTCATTCCGCTGTGTCTCGCCGTCGTCACCGGCCTGATTTTCGGGGTGGCCGCGGAAAAGCTGAACGAGTTCGGCATTCCGCCCCTACCGACCGCCCTGCTTCTGGCCGGCGCCTTCGGCACCGGCCTCTTCCTCGTCGCAGGTGTTCTGGCCGATCCCATCGCCCAGCTTGCCTCCAATGCGCCGGACCTGGTGCGTGGCGCCTATGACCGCATCACGCCGATATTCTCGCGCCTCGGCTGGCTCAGCATCCGTCCCGAAACGTTCCAGTCGGGCCAGATGTCGATGGACAAGGTGCTGGAAAACACCGGCAGCATCCTGAGCATCGTCTCCGCCAGCCTGACGCCCGCGCTGCTGCAGGGCATGATCTTCTTTGCCGCGCTCGTGCTCTTCCTCTCCGCCCGGCTGAAGCTGCGCCAGATGATCATCATGGGCTTTCCGCGCCGCAGCCAGCGGCTCACCACCATCCGCATCATGAATGCCATCGACAGCGCGCTCGGCTATTATTTCGCCACCGCCGCCCTGGTCTATTGCGGGCTCGGCGTCGTCACCACGCTCATCACCTGGGGCGGCGGCCTCGCCATGCCGGCGCTGTGGGGGATGTTTGCCTTCATCTCCAGCTTCGTGCCCTTCCTCGGCGTCACGCTGATGACGATCGCGCTCGCCGCTGCCGGCCTGCTGACCCACGAGACGGTCATGATGGGCCTCTTGCCGGCGCTCGCCTTCTTCGTCGTGCATCTCGCCATGGAGAACCTCGTCATGCCCGCCGTGATGGGCAAGCGGCTGGAGGTCAATGCCTTCATCATTTTCACCGCCATCATCTTCTGGACGTGGATGTGGGGTGCCGCCGGCGCCATGCTGGCGCTTCCGCTTTCCATCATCGGCATGACCATCGCCGACGAACTGCGCCCCGCCAAGCGCAAGGCAAAGCGCGTCCTGCCGGGCTGAAGGGCTTGCGCGTGAACATTATACATTCTATGATATTGTATAATGTTTGCGCCGGAGCCACCCTTGTCCAAAGCTGAATCCCGAACAGCTGACGCCATGGCCGCGCAGGCGGCCGACGTCGCGGGCCTCTTGAAGACGCTCGCCCATCCGGCCCGGCTCATGCTGGTCTGTACGCTCGTCGAAGGCGAATTTTCCGTCGGCGCGCTGGAGACGGCGCTTGACCTGCACCAGCCCAGCCTGTCGCAGCAGCTCAACGTGCTGCGCGAGGCCGGCATCGTCGAGACGCGGCGCGACGGCAAACAGATCTTTTACCGCCTGACCGGGGAGAAGGCCGCCCAACTCGTCGCCGCCCTGCGTGGCATCTTCTGCGCGGAGCCCTCCACGACATGACCTATCTTCCCTCGCTGCTCGGCGGCATGCTGATCGGCCTTTCCGCCTTTCTGCTGCTCGCCCTCAACGGCCGCGTCGCCGGCATCAGCGGCATTGTAGGCCGTCTGGCGCAGGGCGCGAATATCGCCCTCAATGCGAGCTTCGTTGCCGGCCTGCTCGCCGGCCCCCTGCTCTATCGCCTGTTTTCCGGCGGCTGGCCGGCGATGACCGTCACCACGCCGCTGCCGCTTATCGCCCTTGCCGGCCTGCTTGTCGGCTTCGGCACGCGCATGGGCTCGGGCTGCACCAGCGGGCACGGCGTCGTCGGCCTTGCCCGGCTGTCGCCCCGCGCCTTTGCCGCCGTCGCAAGCTTCCTCATCGCCGGCATTCTCGCCGTGACCGTTTTGAGAGGTTTCGGCCTGTGACCCGTTCCCTTCCGAAAATGCTCGCCGCGCTGGTCTCCGGCGCCGTCTTCGGCCTCGGCCTTGCGCTCTCCGGCATGCTCGATCCCGCCCGCGTGCAAGGCTTTCTGGATATTACGGGCGCGTGGGATCCGAGCCTCGCCTTCGTGCTCGGCGGCGCCGTCGGCGTTATGTTTCTCGGTCTGCGGCTGATCGCCCGCCTCAAGCGCCCGGCCTTCGACGCACGGTTCCATCTGCCGGAGAACCGCGTGATCGACCGGCGGCTGGTGCTTGGCTCGGCGCTCTTCGGCATCGGCTGGGGCATCGGCGGCTTCTGCCCCGGTCCGGGCATTGCCGGCCTGTCGCTCGGCGGCATCGAACCGCTGCTCTTCGTCGCCTTCATGCTGGCCGGTATGATCCTGCACGACCAGGTCTTCCTTCACCGCGCTGGCAGAGGAGACAACCTTACGGCTTGATGCGGACGGCGGGGCTCTCTATCTCTGGTGTCCCGCCTAGAGCATTTCCGGAGTGACATCTTGCCCGTCTTCAAGAACCTGCCCGCCGCCCCCGTCGCCGCCAAGAAGCCGGTGGAGGATACCCGTCACGGCATCACCCGCACCGACGACTATGCCTGGTTCCGCGACGAGAACTGGCAGGCGATGTTCAAGGATCCCTCGATCCTCCAGCCGGAAATCCGCACGCATCTGGAGGCCGAAAACGCCTATATGAACGCGGCGATGGCCGATACGGAAGCGTTGCAGAAGACGTTGTTTGCCGAGATGCGCGGCCGCATCAAGGAGGACGACAGCTCCGTGCCTGTCAAGGACGGCGCGTACGCCTACGGCACCGCCTATGTCACCGGCGGCGAGCAGCCGCGCTATTTCCGCGAGCCGCGCGACGGCGGCGAGCGCGTCGTCCTGCTCGATGGCGACAAGGAAGCGGCGGGCAAGGACTATTTCCGCCTCGCCGGCATCGATCATTCCACCGATCATTCCGTCAGCATCTGGGGCTATGACGACAAGGGCTCGGAATATTTCACGCTGAAGGTGCGCGATCTCGCGACCGGCGAGGACCGCCACGACACGCTCGTCAACACCGGCGGCGACGGCGTCTGGGCACCGGACGCGAAGAGCTTCTTCTACACCGCGCTCGACGAGAACCACCGCCCGTCGAAGATTTTTCACCACATCCTCGGCGAGCGGCAGGAGAACGACCGGCTGGTCTATGAGGAAAAGGATGCGGGCTTCTTCATGTCTGTCGGCGGCTCGCTGATCGACGATTTCATCTATATCGACATCCATGACCATGAGACGAGCGAATACCGCCTACTCTCGACCAAGGATCTGACGGCAACCCCGGTTCTCGTCGCGCCACGCCAGACGGGCCTCGAATATTCGATGACGGAGGGCGGCGACGTCTTCTACATCCTGACCAATGCCGATGGCGCCAAGGACTTCAAGATCATGCAGACGCCGGTGACGGCGCCGGGCCGCGAGAGCTGGGTGGATGTCGTGCCGCACCGCGCCGGCACGCTCATCCTCAACCACATGGCCTTTGCCCGCCACCTCGTCTGGCTGGAGCGCCATGAGGGCCTGCCGCGCATCATCGTGCGCGACCGCAAGAGCGGTGAGGAACACGCCATCGCCTTTGCCGAGGAAGCCTATTCGCTCGGCCTGTCGGGGGCTGCGGAATACGACACCGACGTCATCCGCTTCTCCTATTCCTCGATGACGACGCCCTCGCAGCTCTTCGACTACAACATGGCGACGCGCGAGCGCACGCTCCTGAAGACGCAGGAAGTGCCCTCCGGCCATAACCCGGATGACTACGTCACTCGCCGCGTCTTCGCGCCGGCCTGGGACGGCGAGACCGTTCCCGTCACGCTACTTTATCGCAAGGACACCCCGCTCGACGGCTCCGCGCCCTGCCTGCTCTACGGCTACGGCGCCTACGGCATCACCATTCCGGCGTCGTTCAACACCAATTGCCTGTCGCTGGTCGACCGCGGCTTCGTCTATGCCATCGCCCATATCCGCGGCGGCAAGGACAAGGGTTTTGCCTGGTACGAAAACGGCAAGATGGACAAGAAGACCAACACCTTCAAGGACTTCATCGCCGCGGCGGACTATCTGAATCAAGAGAAGTTCACGTCCTACGCGAACATCGTCGCGGAAGGCGGCTCGGCCGGCGGCATGCTGATGGGGGCGATCGCCAACATGGCGCCGGAAAAGTTCGGCGGCATCATCGCCGCCGTGCCCTTCGTCGATGTGCTGAACACCATGCTCGACGACACGCTGCCGCTCACCCCGCCGGAATGGCCCGAATGGGGCAACCCCATCGACAGCAAGGACTTTTATCAGCTGATGGCGAGCTATTCGCCCTACGACAATGTCGAGGCCAAGGCCTACCCCGCGATCCTCGCCCTCTCGGGCCTCACGGACCCGCGCGTCACCTATTGGGAACCGACCAAGTGGGTGGCGAAGCTGCGCGAGAAGACGACCGGCACCGAGCCGATCCTCCTCAAGACCAATATGGGCGCCGGCCACGGCGGCGCCTCCGGCCGCTTCCAGCGCCTGGAGGAAATCGCCTTCGAATACGCCTTCGCGATCAAGGTGGCCGGGAAGATGTAATTTTCGGGAGACCTCAAAAGAAAGGCCGGCGCCACGTTCGCGCCGGCCTTCGAGTTTCCGGTCAGGGGTCGTTTCTGACCGGGATCAGCGGAAGGCCCCGACGCAGGCCTGCAGGTCGTTCAGCATGGCTGTTGAGCCCTTGAGGCTGGTGCTGATATCGCCGATGCGGATGTGGCTGCCGCGTTTCAGGGCCTCGATGACGGAGCTGTCGCTGCCGAGATCGTAGGCGATCTCCTGGCGGCCATAGGCCTTGCCCCTGACATCGTAGCCCTTGCCGTCGTCGATCCAGTATTTCGCATCGCTCGCATAGCTGTCGGCATAGTCGTAGGATGCGTCCTGGAAGCCGAAGGTCACGTGGCCGTCGTCGTACCAGCGGAAGGCGGACGTGAGGTCGCCATCGCCGCGGCGGGTGGCGCGGCAGTTCAGGAAGCGGCGGTCGCTGCCGAAGTCGGCGACGATGTCCCAGCCGCCGACCGAGCGCGATGCGCGGTAGGGGTCGGCATCCGAGCCGTACCCGTCGTCGTGGCTCGCGCTGTTGCCGGTGTCCGCCGCATAGGCGTCTGTTTTGGTCTCGTGGCTCGCCTGGCTGGTCGAATGCTCGCTCGACGCATGTTCGTCCATCGGGAAATCGCGCAGCAGGTCGCGGTAGCGGTCGTAATAGCCGAGGCGGCGCACGTCGACGAATTCCAGCTCGTAATCCTCCAGCGAGCGCACGCTGTTGTCGCGGAAGCGCACAAGGCCGCGAAAGCGCAGGCAGCCGTCGCCGCAGTCGATCTCGTCGACATATTCGCGGGCATTGTCGTCGGGCGTCTTCACGGCGACGCCGAAGCCGTGGCGGCGCTCATCGTTGGTCGCGCGGAACATCAGCGATTGCGCGTAGCCATGGCGATCCTCATCGAAATAATCGTAGATCGACCGCTCTTCGCTCGGGCTCAGGTCATCCTGCGTCGCGACATGGATACGGCGCTCGGGGATGCTCGCCGAGGTGATGATGTTGCGCAGCCGTTCATGCGAATAGACCGTCGTGAAGTAGGAAATGTATTCGCAGCTTTCCGGCGGCGCCCAGAAGCGGAAATCGACGAGAACGAGCTGGCCGTCCTTGTAAAGATCGCCGAGCCGCCGGTCGCTGTCGTTGAAGGAGAAACGGCCGCAGGGATCGTGCTGGTCGTTGGAGAAGGTCAGGTAGGGCAGATTGCCCGTGTCCTCGTGCGTGCTCTCGAAACGCTTGCCGAGCAGGTCGATCTTGCGCTGCGCGATGGTCGAGAAGATGCCCTGCGGATAGCGGCTGAGATAGCGGTCATAAGCCTCGCGGTTGTCGGAGAGCGAGGCGAATTCGTAGAAGGCGATCTCGGCCTCGTCGACCTTCTCGTCCTTCGGGCTCAGCGCAAACTTGCCGTAGTCGGCATCGCTCTGCCAGATTTCCTGCTTGCCCTTGCTGCGCTCCTTGACGATCTCGCCGACCTTGCGGAAGGCGTCCTCCAGCGCGATGCCGGGAATGCTGATCGCATCGACGAAGGCCGAGGCGAAGGGGCTGATCGGCGTGCCCTCGTAATCGTAGCTCGTGCCGGGCGCGGAGGCATAGGCATAGTGGATGCCGGTGCCGCCCTTCGGCTTGGCGAGGCCCTCGGGAATATCGCGCAGCGTCTGGAACGGGTTTTCGTGGGCGGCGTCGAACAGCACGACCTTCAGGCCCTTGCCGATCTCGCGCAGCGCGTCGCTGACCTGCGAGACGGGCAGCGAGCGATTTCGCAAGCCCGTCAGGGTGCGGCCGGAGGCATCGGTCGGCAGCAGGAAATTGTCGCCGTCGAGCTGCACGGCATAGCCGGAGAAATAGATGAAGAGCACCGGGTCCTCGGCCTTCTCCGCACGGCGCGTGAAAGTGTTCAGCGCCGAGAGCATGGCGAGGTTGTCGGCATCGGTGACGCGGGTCACGTCGAAATCCGCCCGCTCCAGCGCCTCGCCGACCAAATCGATATCGTTCAGCGGGTTTTCCAGCGGCTCGGCATCCTCGTATTCGGCATTGCCGATGAGGAGCGCGTAACGCTCTGCGGCGAAGGCTGCCGGGGCAGCGAGGAGAAGAAGACAGCCGGCAAGCGCCGAAATCATGCGATAAACACTGCGCTGCACGTTATCCTCCCTCCGGGAAACGACATGGTGCGCCAGCCCTGCCGACCGGATGCACGCATGTTTGCTGAAGAAGGGAACGGACGGAACCGCGCGCTTATTCAGCCGCTTATTGAGAGGTTCATGAAATTCCATCTTTCACCGGCCGGCAAGGCCGGATGCGGGGACAAAAGCGGGAAGGCCGTGCCGGGAAAGGTTTTGTTGAGGCGGCGCTGATAGCGTCGCGCGCAGAACCGAATGGAAGCGCCATGATCCTTCTGACGCGCCCCGAGCCCAGCGAGGCCGGCATCGAGCACCGCGTGCTCCGCGACAGCACCGCCATGGCCGGTGCGGCGGCGGCGTGGCGCGACCTCGAGGCCCGGGCGGGCGATCCCCTCACCTATTTCCAGAGCGCCGACTGGTGCCTGAAGTGGATCGCGGTCTTTGGCGGGCCGACCTGCCGGCCGCAGGTGCATACGCTCTGGCAGGACGGACGGCTCGTCGCCGTCTGGCCGCTGATGCTCTCCGGCGGCCTCATCAGGCGGCTGGAGCCGCTTGGCGCGCCGCACGGCCAATATGCCAATCTGCTGGTCGATCCCGCCCATGGCGCGGCGGCGGTGCGCCGGCTGCTGGGCGGGCTTGCCGGCCACGACCTGCTGGTGCTCGATGGCGTGCCGGATGGTTCCGCGCTCGCCGGGCTGCTTGGCGAAACGCCGCCGCTGCCGTCGCTCGCCAACAGCGCCGCCATGCTGGACCTCTCGGCCTTCGCCACGCCGGAGGCCTATGCCGCCGCGCTCAGCAAGACGCAGCGCCGCAACCGCAACCGGCGGCGCAATGCGCTGGGCCGCGAAGGCGAACTTTCCTTCGCCATGCTGTTTCCCGGCGAGGCCGGTTTTGCCGAGGGTGTCGCGGCCTGCGTGGCGCACAAGCGCCAGTGGCTGCGCGAGACCGGCCGGCGCGGCACCGGGCTTGCCTTCGAAGGCTTCGACCGTTTCCTCGCCTCGCTTTCCGGCGATCGTGCAGTACTGTCCGGCGCCTGTCTTTCCATGCTGAAGGCCGGCGACCGGCTGATCGCGGGGGAAATCGGCTTCCTGCACCACGGCCACTACAACGCCTATCTCGGTGCCTTCGACTGGGCGTTGCGCGACGCCTCGCCCGGCAAGGTGCAGATGGACATGACGGTCTGCTGGCTGATCGAAAACGGCGTAAAAACCTACGACCTGCTCGGCAATCCTGCCGATTACAAGGAGAACTGGAGCAACCGCACGCTCGGCCTCCAGACCTATGCCCTGCCCTCGAGCCTGGCCGGCCGGGCCTATGCCGGCCTCTGGACCGCGCGGCTGCGCCCCGGCCTCAAGCGGCTCTATTATGCCCTGCCCTTCCGGCTGCGCCAGCTCGCCAAGGCCGGCTAGAACTATGGCCTTGGCCCCGATGATCGCGTGACGAGCCTTTCGTTTGCGCCGGCAAGACCCTATCTCTAGGTCACAGCAGCAGGAGCCGACGATCATGAGCGCCGCGACGATACCCTTCGACAACAGCTATGCGCGTCTGCCGGACGCCTTCTTCACGCCTGTTGATCCCACGCCGGTGGAGGCGCCGCAGCTGATCGTGTTCAACCGGGCGCTGGCCGAGGAGCTTGGCCTCGATGCCGGGATGCTGGAGCGGCATGGCGCGGCCTATTTCTCCGGCAACGTGGCGCTGCCCGGCTCGCTGCCGCTCGCCATGGCCTATGCCGGCCACCAGTTCGGCCAGTTCGTGCCGCGGCTCGGCGACGGGCGGGCGATCCTGATCGGCGAGGTCATCGACCACGCGGGCAAGCGCCGCGACATCCAGCTGAAAGGCGCGGGGCCGACGCCCTATTCGCGCCGTGGCGACGGGCGCGCGGCGCTCGGGCCGGTACTGCGCGAATATATCATCAGCGAAGCGATGCATGCGCTCGGCATCCCGACAACGCGGGCGCTGGCCGCCGTCACCACCGGCCAGCCGGTCTATCGCGACCGCATGCTGCCGGGCGCCGTCTTCACACGCGTCGCCGCCAGCCATATCCGCGTCGGCACCTTCCAGTTCTTTGCCGCCCGCGGTGAAGTCGACAACCTGCGCATCCTCGCCGACCATGTCATCGAGCGGCACTATCCGGATCTGAAGGGCGCCGAAAAGCCCACTCTCGCGCTGCTCGACGCGGTGGCGGAGCGGCAGGCGTCGCTGATCGCACGCTGGCTCGGCGTCGGTTTCATCCATGGCGTCATGAACACCGACAACATGACGATCTCGGGCGAGACGATCGATTTCGGCCCCTGCGCCTTCATGGATCGCTACGACCCGCGCACCGTCTTTTCCTCCATCGACCAGCACGGCCGCTACGCCTTCGGCAATCAGCCGGCCATCGGCCAATGGAACATCGCCCGCCTCGCCGAGGCGCTGCTGCCGATCCTCGACGACAACGAGGACAAGGCACTGGAGGCGGCGAATGCCGCCGTCGGCAGGTTCATGGACCGCTTCCAGGCCCATTGGAAAACCGTGATCCGCGCCAAGCTGGGCCTCGGCGACGACGAACGGGAGAGCGATCAGGACCTGATCCGCGACCTGCTCGTCACGCTCTACGAGCAGAAGGCCGACTATACGCTAGCCTTCCGCCGGCTCGCCGATGCGGCCGAGGACGAAAGCGCGGATACAGCCCTCGGCGCCCTCCTCGAGGACCCGGCGGCGCTCGGCCCCTGGCTTGCGGCGTGGCGCGAACGGCTGTCGCAGGATGCGACGGCACCTCAGGCCCGCGCGGCGGCGATGCGCAGGGTCAATCCCGCCTTCATCCCGCGCAACCACAAGGTCGAGGCGGCGCTGGCGGCGGCGATCGACGACGGCGATTTCTCGCTGTTTGCGGCGCTGAACGACGTACTTTCAAGGCCTTACGAGGACCAGCCGGCCTTTGCCGCCTATGCCGAACCGCCCAAACCCGGCGAGGAGATCACGGCCACATTCTGCGGCACCTGAAACGCATCCAAAGCATCGCAGCCATGCAAAATCGCGGGGCTCCGCGCATTGAAGCGTCACGGTTCCGCCCTAATTTCTCCTTCGTCCCTCCTTGAGCCGGACGTCATGTCGGCCCCTCTCCGCGCCGACATTGCCACGGAGACCATCATGTTGCTTTCACTCACTGCCACGCTCGTCGCCCTCATCGGTCTGGTGCTGACGGGCGGGGGCGGATGGCTGTTGTCGCTCGGCGGCAGCCCCTATTATCTCGTGACCGGCCTTGCCTTCCTGGTCACGGCCATCCTGCTGTTCCGCCGCTCCAGCGCGGCGCTCTGGCTTTATGCCCTGATCGTGCTCGGTTCGCTCGGCTGGGCGGTCTGGGAAGTCGGCTTCGACTGGTGGCAGCTCGGCCCGCGCGGCGGCGTCATCGTGCTCATCGGCCTGTGGCTGATGCTACCGGCGATCCGCCGGCCGCTCGGTTTTGCCAGCCCCACCGGCACGCGCTATCCCGCGTCGGCCCTGCCGCTCGCGGTGGCCTCGCTCGTCGCCATCGCCGTCGCCGGTTATTCGATGACGCAGGACCCGCACGATCTCTCCGGCGCGCTGCCGACGGATGTCGTCAACGCCACGCCGGCGCTCGGCGGGAATGTACCGGCGGGCGAGTGGCACCAGTATGGCCGCACGCAATACGGCCAGCGCTATTCGCCGCTCGACCAGATCAACAAGGACAACGTCTCGACGCTGAAGGTCGCCTGGCAATACCAGACCGGCGACGTAAAGAAGCCCGACGATGTCGGCGAGACCACCTATCAGGTGACGCCGCTCAAGGTGGGCGATACGCTGTACATGTGCACGCCGCACAATTGGGCCATCGCGCTCGATGCGGCGACCGGCAAGGAGAAGTGGAAATACGATTCCAACTCCGGTATGAACCCGGATCGCCAGCACCAGACCTGCCGCGGCGTGACCTACTACGCCGATCCGGCCGCCGCTGCCGGCACGGCCTGCGCCGCCCGCGTCTACCTGCCGACCTCGGATGCCCGCCTGATCGCGCTCGACGCCGCCACCGGAGACGTCTGCACGACCTTCGCCGAAAACGGCGTGCTGCATCTGGAAAAGGGCATGCCCTACAATCCGGCCGGCTACTATTACTCGACCTCGCCGCCCGTCATCACCGATGGCAAGATCATCATTGGCGGGGCGGTGAACGACAACTATTCGACGCAGGAACAGTCCGGCGTCATCCGCGCCTTCGACGTCAATTCCGGCCAGCTGATCTGGAACTGGGATTCCGGCAACCCGGACAGCACCACGCCACTGCCGGAAGGCCAGGTCTATACCGTCAACTCACCGAATTCCTGGTCGGTCTTCAGCTATGACGAGGCGCTCGGCCTCGTCTATATCCCGCTCGGCAACCAGGTGCCGGACCAGCTCGGCATGGGCCGCAGCGAGCATGTCGAAAAATTCTCCTCCTCCATCGTCGCGCTCGACATCAAGACCGGCGCCCTGCGCTGGGTGCGCCAGACCGTGCACCATGACCTCTGGGACATGGACGTGCCGGCCCAGCCAGCCCTGATCGACATCACCAAGGACGGCGCGTCCATTCCGGCCCTCGTCGGCCCGACCAAGCAGGGCGATATCTACGTGCTCGACCGGCGCACCGGCGAGCCGATCATCCCCGTCAAGGAGATTCCGGCACCGACCGGGGCGATCCCGGAAGATTTCACCGCGCCCACCCAGCCGATCTCCGACCTCACCTTCTCGCCGCCGCCGCTGACGGAAAAGAACATGTGGGGCGTCACCATGTTCGATCAGCTGGCCTGCCGCATCGATTTCCTGTCGATGAAATACGAGGGCCGCTACACGCCGCCGTCGCTGGAAGGCACGATCGTCTATCCCGGCAATTTCGGCACCTTCAACTGGGGGTCCGTCGCGGTCGATCCGGAGCGGCAGATCATGTTCGGAATGCCGACCTATCTCGCCTTCACCTCGCGGCTGGTGCCGCGCGATCAGGTGCCGCCGAAAGGTCAGGACGAGAAGGGTTCCGAACAAGGTCTCAACCGCAATGACGGCGCGCCCTATGGCGTCTTCATGGGCCCGTTCCTCGGCCCGCTCGGCATTCCCTGCCAGGCGCCGCCATGGGGCTATGTCGCGGGTGCCGATCTTGCGACCGGCAAGACAGCCTGGAAGCACAAGAACGGCACGGTCATGGACATGACGCCGCTGCCGCTGCCCTTCAAGGTCGGCGTGCCCGGCATCGGCGGCCCCATGCTCACCAAGGGCGGCGTCGCCTTCCTCGGGGCGGCGGTGGACAACTACATCCGCGCCTATGACGTGACGACCGGCCGCCAGCTCTGGCAAGGCCGCCTTCCCGCCGGCGGACAGGCGACCCCGATGACCTATACGGCCGGCGACAAGCAATATGTGCTGATCGTCGCCGGTGGCCACGGCTCCGTCGGCACCAAGCCGGGCGATTACGTGATCGCCTATACGCTGCCGTAGCGCCGACAAGTCTCGCAAAAGCTGCAACCGCTAAAGGTCTCCCTGACTATTTTTCAGGGAGACCTTTTCCATGAAGATCGACGGCAGCCTCATTTCCGCCTACACACCCAGCCGGCTGCGCGTGACGAGCGACGAGAGCACCTACTCGAGCGGCGGCACGGCAACCGCGCACAACATCCCGACCGTCGGCCCGGCAAGTCCACTGCCGAAAGGTCTTGCGAATGCGCTATGGCTGGCCAACGCCAAGCAGGAAAAGGCGCAGCAGGCCCGCGACGATCTGATGTCGGAATTCACGGAACTCGCCAGGATGACACCCGCCGAGCGCATCCGTAAAGAAATCCTGGACGAGATGGGCCTTACCGAGGAGGCCCTCGCCGCCATGCCGAAAGAGGAGCGCGAGGCTACTGAAGAGAAAATCCGCCGCGTCCTCAAGGAGCGGCTCGGCATCGACGAAACCCAACAGGCCGGCGTCGTGGAAGGGCAAGCCACCACCGGCACGGAGGAAGCGGAGGCCTGACCGCCCTCCGCTTCATCTCCCCTTCTGATTTCTGCGGCCGCGATGAAACCGATTGACAATCGCCGCGAAACGGAGAATATCGCGACCATGATCAAGAGCACGCACATCGCCGCAACGTATTTTTGGCTGTTCCGATAGGAGCGGCTGTTTGATCATGTCAACAAGCCGCCATCAGGCGGCTTTGTTGTTTTAAGGGCACCTGATGGCAGAAAACCAAGGAGCCCGACATGCACAACACCGTCATCAAGCTTGAACCCGCCGCCATCGAACGACCGCCGATGCTGACCATCCGCGCGGCGCGCCAGGGCGATCTCCAGCAGATCCTCGACATGATCGCGCTGCTGGCCGAATGCCATGGCGATGCCGCCAAAATCTCCGCCGTGAGCCTCGACCGCGATCTTTTCGGCCCCAACCCCTGGATCACCGCCCTCGTCGCCGAAGCGGAAGGGCGGCTGATCGGATATGCGCTTCTGGTACCGACATACCGGGCGACGGAAGGCCTGCGCGGCATGGACCTGCACCATCTGTTCGTGCGTGACGGCCACCGCGCGCATGGCATCGGCCGGCACCTCGTCTCCCGCGCCCGCGAACATGCCCGCATCGCCGGCTGCGCCTACCTCACCGTCAGCGCCGCCACTGGCAATTTCGGCGCCCACCGCTTCTACGAGCAGATGAATTTCCGCGCCGGCCCCGTCACCGGCATGCGCTATGTCCAGGCTCTAGGCTAAGGCATCACACACGAGGAGGATACCGACATGACGAAGCGACTGGCAATCGTGCTGACCGAGGGTTACGCCGACTGGGAATGCGGGCTCCTGATGGCGACCGCGCGCCACGAATGCGGCGCCGAGACGGTCATCCTCACCCCCGGCGGCAGGGACGTCACGTCGCTCGGCGGCGTCCGGGTAAAGTCTGCCGGCGCGGCGGAAGATGCCGATCCCGCCCTCTTCGACGTGCTGGTTCTGTGCGGCGGCACGATCTGGCAGAGCGACGACGTGCCCGACCTCTCGGCTTCGGTCACGCGCTTCATCGACGCTGGCAAGCCGGTCGCCGGCATCTGCGACGCCACATTGGCGCTCGGCCGCCTCGGCCTGCTCGATACGCGCGCCCATACCGGCAACTATACCAGCCAGCTCAAGGACGTCGTGCCGGCCTATCGGGGTGCCGCCCTCTACCGCGACCAGCCACAAGCCGTGCGCGACAGCGGCGTCATCACCGCTTCGGGTGCCGCACCGGTGACCTTCGCACGGGAAGTTCTGGACGCCATCGGGCTCGGCTCGCCGGAGCTGTTCGACTATCTCGGCATGTATGGCGACGAGCACCGCAAGGCGGGCGGCTGAGACCCGCTTGCAGCGCTCCTGAAGCGGCATCTCCGCCCCAGGCAGGGCGGAGCCGGCAGCATGGACAAGCCCGTCAGCCGTGCCGGGCGGACTCGATTGCGGCGACGTCGATCTTCTTCATCTTCATCATGGCGTCGAAAGCGCGTTTGGCCTCGGCGCCGCCGGCCTTCATGGCGTCCATGAGGACGCGCGGGGTGATCTGCCAGGAGAGGCCCCACTTGTCCTTGCACCAGCCGCATTCGCTTTCCTGGCCGCCATTGCCGACGATGGCGTCCCAGTAGCGATCGGTCTCGGCCTGATCCTCGGTCGAGATCTGGAAGGAGAACGATTCGTTGTGCTTGAACATCGGGCCGCCGTTCAGGCCGATGCAGGCGACGCCGGCGACCGTGAATTCGACGACCAGCACCTCGCCCTCTCTGCCGTCAGGATAATCGCCGGGCGCCCGCACGATGGCGCCGACGGCGCTGTCCGGAAAGGTCTTGGCATAAAAGCGGGCGGCCTCTTCGGCATCCTTATCGAACCACAGGCAAATCGTGTTCTTGGCCATTGCAGCATCCTCTCGTTCTGACTGGCGGGTCGTCGGCGACGATCCCATGCCTTGAAGACGCAGGCGTCGACGCCGATCCGACAGCAGGGCAGAAAAAATTCTGCAGGGGCAGTTCAGTGCGCGGGAATGGCCTTCAGATAGGCCGCGATCGCCTCGCGGTCCGCCTTCGGCAGCTGTGCCATGTTCTTCTGCACCGCGACCATCGCCCCGCCGACGCTGTCGAAATCGGGGGTAAAGCCGGTTTCGAGATAGTTGACGATATCGCCGGCGCTCCAGCTGCCGAAGCCGCCTTCGGCGGGCGTGATGTTGGGGATGCGCCCCTCACCTTCCGGGTTCGGCCCGCCGGCGAGCCACTGGTCGACCTTCAGGCCGCCCAGCGTGTCGCGCGGCGTGTGGCACTCGCCACAATGGCCGGGGCCTTCGACGAGATACTGGCCGTGTTTGACCACCGCGTCGACATCGGCGAGCGTCACGCGCGGCGCGTCGTTGAGATAGAGGAACTTCCAGCCACCGAGCGACAGGCGGATGTTGAAGGGGAACGGCAGCTCGTGTTCCGGCGCGACATTCGTGCTCTTCGGCAGGGTCTTCAGGTAGCCGTAGAGGTCGCCGACATCCTTCACCGTCATGCGCGTGTAGGAAGCGTAGGGGAAGGACGGGTAGAGATGCTCGCCGTTCCTGCCCGTGCCGCGCTTCATGGCGTCGCCGAATTCGGCCAGAGTCCAGGCGCCGATGCCGGCGGTCTCGTCGGGGGAAATATTGGGGGCATAGAAGGTGCCGAAGGGGCTCTTCAGCGCAAGGCCGCCGGCCAGCACGGTCTTCTGGTCGTCGGCAGCACCCGGTGCTGCGTGACAGCTCGAACAGCCGCCGGCATGGAAGATGCGCTCGCCATTCGCCAGATCCGGTTCGCCGGCAGCAAGCCAGGTTTCAGCGGGAAGGCGCTCGGGCGCGGTGATGAACAGGAACGCGCCGACGCCGACCGCGCCCAGCACGACGATGCCGCCGATGAGTTTCCCGAGAGCCATGCGCCGTTTCCTCTTGCTGATCCGAAATCCGGCTCCGGCAGCGCCGGAACGGAAAGACACCGCCCCGGCGGCCGGCGCCGGGACAGTGAGCATTTTGGGAGGGATGGTCCGGTCTACCGCTTATTTCTTGACGCGGTAGACCTCATGACAGCCGCCGCAATTCTTGCCGATCGTGCCGAGCGCGGCGGCCACGCCCGCCTGGTCGGCCGGCAGGCTTGCCAGCACCGCATCGGCATCGGCGCCGAACTTGGCGGCATGGGCCTTGAAGTCGTCCATCTGCTCCCAGATCTTCGGGCTCGCTTCCGTCTCGTGGCCCGTTTCGGAGCCGGCCGGGAACTGTTCCGGGAAAGCCTTGGCGACTTCGCTCATCGTGGTCAGCGATGCCTTGACGATCTCGGCGTCATAGGGCTTTTCGCCTTTGGCGATGCCGGCGAGCGCGCCCATGGCGCCGCCGACCTTCTTCATCATTTCCTGGCGGACGACCTGGGGTTCATCCGCCGCCACGACGGCGCCCGCGCCGATGAGGGCAAGCGCGGCCGCGGCCGCCAAGGTTTTGAACTTCATCGATTGCTCCCGATTCTGGCGGGCGGTTGTGTCCGCTCCGCCGGTTTGACGATGCGTCGCCATGATTGCATTTTAGGAACTCGATGAAAGTAAAATCTTTTTGACGGCCGAAATCCAGAGCATTTCCGGTGAACTCCGGTTCACCGGAAATGCTCTGGTGTTCTGTTTTACCGCATTGTCCGACGCCGAAGCGAACTCGCTTCGGCTGGAAATGCTCTAGGCGGATCAGACGCTGCCCCATCCCCGCCACAGGGTAACGACGGCGATGACGACCAGGAGCACGCCGGCCGCGCGGCCGATGAAGCGCGTGATCGCCGGGTTGCCGGTCAGCGCATCGCGGCTGCGGGCCGCCGCCAGCGCCAGCCCGCCATAGACGGCAAGCTGCGTCACCCAGATGACCAGCAGCATGATCGCCGCCTGCCGCCAGACGGGGCCGAATTCCGGGCGCAGGAACTGCGGAAAGACGGCCAGCATGAAGAGATAGGCCTTCGGGTTCATCAGGCTGGTCAGCGCGCCCTGGCGGAAGCGCGTGACGAGGCCGCGCCGGTCTATGCCGTCGACGGCATCGATGACGATGGAGCTGCGAAACAACTGCCAGCCGATCCAGGCGACATAGAGCGCGCCGGCGACCAGCAGCGCATTGAAGAGCTGCGGTGCGAAATGCAAGAGCACGCCGACGCCGAGCGCGGCATAGAGCGTGTGCACCAACCCGCCCGCCATGATGCCGAAGGTCGCCGAGAGCCCGGCCTTGCGCCCGCCCGACAGGGAGCTCGCCATGACGAAGACCATGTCCATGCCCGGCACGACGATGATGCCCGAGACGAGCAGGAAGAAGAGCCAGAGATTTTCGCTGTAGGTCATGTCAGTTGTCCATTGCCGTTTTTTGCGCGGCGGCCCTATGCTGCCTTTTGTTTCAAGCGCTTGGTGCGTGCTATAACGGAGGCCAACTGACAGGGATGTGTCAGTTGTGATGGAGAAACCGATGCGCAAAGCCTCGCGGCTGTTCGAGATCATCCAGATATTGCGGCTCGCCCGCTTGCCCGTTACCGCCGCCGAGATCGCCGCCCGGCTGGAGGTGACGGCGCGCTCGATCTATCGCGACATCGCGGCCCTTCAGGCGATGCGCGTGCCCGTCGAGGGTGAGCGCGGCATCGGCTACATCCTGCGCCCGGGCTTCGACCTGCCGCCGCTGATGTTTTCCATCGAGGAGACGGAGGCCATCGTCCTGGCGCTGGCGCTGCTGGAGCGCACCGGCGACACGGAACTGAAGGCCGCCGCCGGCCGCGTCGCCGACAAGATTGCCGGTGCCGTGCCGCCGCCACTGCGCCATACGCTCTCGGCCCGCGCGCTGCATGCCTGGGGCAGCGTGCCGCGCCAGCCCGAGGGCATCGACCTTGCCACGGTACGCCGCGCCATCCGCGACGAGGAAAAGCTCTCGATCGACTACCGCGACGAATATGCCCGCGCCACCGAACGCACCGTCCGCCCCATCGCCCTCATCTACTATTCGGAAACGGCCAACATCGTCGCCTGGTGCGAACTGCGCCAAGCCATCCGCAACTTCCGCGCCGACCGGGTGGAGGCTTGCGAGAGGACAGAGGCGTATTTTCGCGGCGAAGGGGATAAGCTCAGGCAATTGTGGATTGCCGGGTGGGCGGAGAACCGGGCGGCGCCACCCTAATCCGGCCATTCGCCGGATGGCCAGTCCCGCGCCGTATGAATGACGCGCAGGACGAACAGCGTTTCGCGGCCGTCCATCACCTCCAGGCCATAGGCGATCACATAGGGAAAGCCAGCCACCGATTTCTCATAGGTCCCACCGACACGGCCGGGTCGACCGATGGCGCGCTCGCCGAGCAGACGAACGGCGGTATCGATTCGCTGGGTAACGGCACGGGCGGCAGCAGGGTCATCAAGAGCGATGTGGCGCACCTGATCTTTGAGATCATCGAGCGCCGCACGCGACCAGCGGACGAGCCGCTTCACCCTCTTTCGCGCTCGGCGGCGTCGATTGCGGCATTCAATTCGGCCATAGCATCATCATGCGTGACCGTCCGCCCGTTGCGGATATCGGCAAGCCCTTCATTGATCCCATCGACGATGGCAAGCTCCCTCGCGACATAGGCCTCGACGGCTTCCGCCGCGAGAAACGACCGGCTGCGCCTTGTATCCGCCGCCAGTCTGTCCAGCCGCTCCTTCAGATCCGTGCTGACGCGGATCCTCATCGTTGTGCTGCTCATTGTGATCACCCGTGCTGAGATGTGTACATACTAACACAAACCGCAGGGATGCACAGGACAAACAAAAACCCCGGCCGCTTCCGACCGGGGTTTCCGAAATTCCACTGCGCGCGAAAATTACTTCGTGGCGGCTTCGTAGCGCTCCAGGACGTAGTCCCAGTTGATCAGGCTGTCGACGAAGGCTTCGAGGTATTTCGGGCGGGCGTTGCGGTAGTCGATGTAATAAGAGTGTTCCCACACGTCGACGCCGAGGATCGGCTCTGCGCCGTGAACCAGCGGGTTTTCGCCGTTCGGGGTCTTGGAGATGGCGAGCTTGCCGTCCTTGACGGAGAGCCAGGCCCAGCCCGAGCCGAACTGCGTGGTGCCGGCGGCGATGAAATCGGTGCGGAACTTGTCGTAGCCGCCGAGATCGCTGTCGATGGCCTTCTGCAGGGCGCCCGGCAGGCTCTTGCCGCCGCCGTCCTTCTTCAGCCACTTCCAGAAATGGACGTGGTTGTAGTGCTGGCCGGCATTGTTGAAGAGGCCCTGGTTGGTGCCGTAGGACTTCTTGACGATCTCTTCGAGCGAGAGGTTGGCGAGACCGGCTTCTTCCGCCAGCTTGTTGCCGTTGTCGACATAGGCCTTGTGGTGCTTGTCGTGGTGATATTCGAGCGTTTCGCGCGACATGAAGGGCGCGAGTGCATCGTAATCATAGGGAAGCGGCGGAAGTTCGAAAGCCATCTGGTGTCTCCTCATTGTTTAGGCGCAGGCCCCGGATGCAACAGCGTTGCGCTTTTGCTGGACCTGCTCCGGCGACGGAATTTTTGGAAGGAAATCCGTGACCGGAACATAGGAGCGGCAACCGGAAGAGGCAACCGCCAGCATTCCAATTTTTCCGGGCCTTGGACAAAATCCTTGCTGTTTTGCGTGCGAGATCAAGGACGAAGCGGAACGAATTGCGATTCGAAACATTTTGTCCGTCCCCGCCAACCCGGAGCTTTTCATGCGCGCCCTTCCCCTTGCCCTTCTCACCCTCTCGCTTGCCGCCCCGCTGGCGCACGCCTCCTCCTCCGAAGCGTGGGAGGAATTCCGCGCCGACGTGGAAAAGAGCTGCCTGGCAAGCCTGCCCGAGGCGTTGGGAACGCCGACCGTCTTCGTCGAGCCGACCGGCACCCAGTCCTTCGGCATCGCCGCCGTGGAAGGGCTTTCGCCGGAGGCCAAGAGCCAGATCACCTATGTCTGCATCTACGACAAGCAGAAGAAGACGGTGGAGATGTCTCCGCCGATCGCCGCCGAGTTCCTGCATGTGGTGCGCGAAAGCGAACGCGCGGCGGCAGCGGAAAAGAAGGCCGCGACCGGCGACAACAAGACCGAGGATGCGGCGGGGCAGGAATAGCGCCGCCACTCCATCCCTTAAAGCAGAAGAGG
>NZ_JBLZPH010000003.1:0-10741 GCF_049199205.1 Shinella sp. M31
AAATAAAATCAGCCCTTGGCGACGGCTGCGACTTCGGCGGCGAAGTCCGACTCTTCCTTCTCGACGCCTTCGCCGAGCAGGAGGCGGGCCATGCCGACGACTTCGATCGGCGCGCCGACGGTCTTTTCAGCTTCCTTGACGGCAGCGCCAACCGTGAGGTCGGGGTTCATGACGAAGGCCTGCGACAGCAGGGCGACTTCTTCGAAGAACTTGCGCATGCGGCCTTCGACCATCTTTTCGATGATGGCGTCCGGCTTGCCGGAAGCGCGCGACTGCTCGATGAAGACGTTGCGTTCGCGCTCGGCGACGGCAGCATCGACTTCTTCGGCGCGGATGGCGAGCGGCGCCGTTGCGGCAACGTGCATGGCAACCTGGCGGCCGATGGCGTTGAGGGCTTCCTTGTCGCCGGTCGACTTCAGAGCGACGAGAACGCCGAGCTTGCCGAGACGGTCAGCGGCAGCGTTGTGGATGTAGGTCGCGACGACGCCGTCTTCGACCGACAGGGCAACCGAGCGGCGCAGGTTCATGTTTTCGCCGATGGTGGCGACGGCGTCCTTGATCGTGTCGGTGACCGACTTGCCGGTTGCCGGGTAGATGGCAGCGCCGACGGCTTCAACGGTGCCGTCGGTGGTCAGCGCTACGTCGGCAACGCCGCGAACGATCGTCTGGAAGGCGTCGTTACGGGCAACGAAGTCGGTTTCCGAGTTGACTTCGACGACGACGGCCTTGGTGCCGGAAGAGGCAACGCCGATGAGGCCTTCGGCAGCCGTGCGGCCCGACTTCTTGTCAGCCTTGGCGATGCCCTTGGCGCGCAGCCAGTCGATCGCTGCTTCGATGTCGCCGTTGTTTTCAGCCAGCGCCTTCTTGCAGTCCATCATGCCTGCGCCGGACTTTTCGCGCAGTTCCTTCACCAGTGCAGCGGTGATTTCAGCCATTGTGAGCCTCTTGTCGGTTGTTGCGTACCGCCGGAAAACCGCGGCGAACTCAAGGTTTTGGGAACGAATGTACCCGGAAATGTGACAGGGTGATGAAGATCACCGCTGGCCTGCCGTTTTGAAACCGCGACCCTGGCGGATCAGATAAACTGACCTTGGGGTCATCGAAAAGCAGGACCTTTAAACAAGCCGAGGCCAGGGATCGTCTCTCTGGCCTCGGTTGAACAGGAAAGAAGGAGCGAATGTGTCGCTCCGACCTTTGCCTTACGCTTCGGCTTCGAGAGCCGGCTCGACCGGAACTTCAGCCGAGGCGCCGAGGTCACGGCCCGAAGCGCCCTGCTGGCGCGCGATGCCGTCGATGGCAGCGCGGGCGATCAGGTCGCAGTAGAGGGCGATGGCGCGCGAGGCGTCGTCGTTGCCGGGGATCGGGAAGTCGATCGGGTCCGGATCGCAGTTCGAGTCGATCACGGCGACGACCGGGATGCCAAGACGCTTGGCTTCTTCGATCGCAATCGATTCCTTGTTGGTGTCGATGATGAACATCAGGTCCGGCGTGCCGCCCATGTCGCGGATACCGCCGAGAGCCTTTTCAAGCTTTTCGCGTTCGCGCTCGAGGGTCAGGCGTTCCTTCTTCGAATAGCCGGAGCCTTCCGAAGCGAGGATTTCGTCGAGCTTGCGCAGGCGCTGGATCGAGTTGGAGATGGTCTTCCAGTTCGTCAGCATGCCGCCGAGCCAGCGGGCGTTGACGTAGTACTGGGCCGAACGCTTGGCAGCGTCGGCGATGATGTCGGAAGCCTGACGCTTCGTGCCGACGAACAGAACGCGGCCGCCGCCGGCGACGGTGTCGCTGACAACCTGAAGGGCGCGCGACAGCATCGGAACGGTCTGGGCCAGGTCGATGATGTGAACGTTGTTGCGATCGCCGAAGATGTACGGCTTCATCTTCGGGTTCCAGCGGTGCGTCTGGTGGCCGAAGTGGATGCCGGCTTCGAGAAGCTGGCGCATAGAGAAATCGGGCAATGCCATGCCTAGTTATCCTTTTCCGGTTGAACCTCCGCAAGGCGAACAGCATTTCCTGGGAAATGCCACCGGGCGGAACGATCCGGATTTCTCCCGGACAATCCCAAGCCTCACGTGTGGAATGAGCGGCCCTTTACGCCCCGTTTCCCGGAAAATCAAGGGCTAGGGAGAAAAAAGTGACGTGGCGGGCGGGTAAGCCCCTCATCCGGCTGCCGCCACCTTCTCCCCGCAAGCGGGGCGAAGGAGATATGCCGCGTCGACATTCCCAAACAATATCCGTTCGCGGGGCAGGTCCCCTCGCCCCGCTTGCGGGGAGAGGGTTAGGGTGAGGGGCAAACCTCACGCTCCTGCGCTTACTTGCACTCCTGCGGCTTGAACATCTCCAGCTTGGCGAGCTTGCCGGTCAGCACGAACTCACCGTAATCCATGGTCAGGTCCCGCGTGACACCGTTCTCGTAGAGCTTGAACGCCATGCGGTAGACAGGCAGCGCATCGCCGTCATTGGTGTCGTTGTAATAGGCGATGGACACCGGCCAGAAGGCCTGCTTGGCGAATTTCCCGGCCTTGTCGGCATCGGGATCGCCGGCCTTCGGCATTTCCTTCTTGCCGACGACGGAGGTCGTCATCAGCGTCTTGTCGCCCGCATCCGAGCCGTCATAGAGGCGTGATTCGAAGAAGCGGTCGCCCTTCTTGGCGTGCTCGATGACTTCAAGCATGTGCTCGGTCGGAAAACGGCTTTCCGCCAGCTCCAGCTTGCGCGTATCGGGCGATGTCAGGTCGACGCTGACGCCCGTCTTGTCGTCGCGTGCCGTGCCGCGCACTTCCTTGTCCAGCTTCTCGTCGGTGAAGGAGCGGGTCAAAAAGCGGAAGCTGCGGCTTTTCAGGTCTTCGTAAGTCGTCGTCTGCTGGTCGGTGAGGCGTGTTTCCTCGCCGGTATTGACCTGTGTGACGAAGCGGAAGCTCACCGTGTAGCCGTCGCAGGGGCTACCGTTGAACTCGTAGACCATGCGGCCATACATGCCGGCGATGCCGGAACGTTCCGTGGCGTCCTTGAGCTGGAGGTCGTAGACGGCGCGGTGCGGCGCAAGCCCGCTCGCCGGGTTGGCAAAAGCGCTGGTCACGCCGCTGCCGGCGAGGCATGTCCCGGCCATGGCGGCCGCGACAAAGGCTGAACGAAACATCCGTTTCCTCCTGTTGAAGTCGAGCGCGATGTTATATGAACTCTTTCGGCAAAAGCGAGGCAATATCCACGCGATGCCACATTCATTTCCAACATTGCGACAGCTCTGGCCGCAATGCCCCTCACAGCCGCAGCGCGCCGTCCCTATGTAACAAGCCGGCGATCTAGAATGGAGACCGCAATGTCCGCTGAAATCGAAAAACGCGTCAAGGAACTGGGCTACGACATTCCGGTAGCGGCAGCGCCTGCGGCCAACTATGTGCCCTTCGTCATCAGCGGCAACGTGCTCCACATTTCCGGCCAGCTCCCCATGCTCGACGGCAAGCTCGCGGTCACCGGCCATGTCGGCAAGGATGTCGATGTGCCCGGCGCCCAGAAGGCCGCCGAACTCTGCGCGCTCGGCCTGCTCGCCCAGGCGAAGGCCGCACTTGGCGACCTTTCGCGCATCAAGCGCATCATCAAGATCAACGGCTTCGTCGCCTCCACGCCCGACTTCGTCGAGCAGCACCTCGTCCTCAACGGCGCCTCGAACTTCCTCGTCGGCGCACTCGGTGACGCCGGCAAGCACGCCCGCGCCGCCGTCGGCATGGCCGCCCTGCCCCTGAACGCGGCCGTCGAGATCGACGCCATCATGGAAATCGCCTGATGCACAAATTCAACTGGCTGACCGAGCGTCCCATCGCGCATCGCGGCTATCATGATCTCAACCGGGCCGTCTGGGAAAACACGCTCTCGGCCTTTTCCCGCGCCGTCGAGGCTGGCTTCGCCATCGAATGCGACCTGCAATATGCCGCCGATGCCATCCCCGTCGTCTTCCACGATGACGACCTGAAGCGGCTCTGCGGCATCGAGGGCGACGTGCGCCAGCGCACCGCCGCCGAACTTGGCCTGCTGACCATTGGCGGCACGGCCGACAAAGTGCCGACGCTGCGCCAGCTGCTCGACCTCGTGAAGGGCCGTGTGCCGCTCGTCCTGGAGCTGAAGGGCCGCAAGGGCGATGACGACGGTTTCGCCATGGCCGTGCTCGATACGATCGAGAACTATGAAGGCCCCATCGCCCTGATGAGCTTCGACCAATGGCTGCTGAAGGACCTTAAGGGGCTCGGCACCACACGCCCGGTCGGCCTGACGGCGGAAGGCGCACGGCCGGAGAATTTTGCCGTGCATGAGGAGGCGATGCAGTACGGTCTCGACTTCATTTCCTACTATTACGGCCACCTGCCGAACGCCTTCATCAGCCGCCAGCGCGACCTCGGCAAGCAGGTGATTACCTGGACGGTGCGCGATGACGAGGCGCGTACGATCACGGCGCTCAACGCGGACCAGATGACCTTTGAAGGCTTCGATCCGCGCGAAGCCCTGACGGCCTGAGGTGACGGTGCGCATCCGCGTCGAAACGAGCTTTGCCGATATTTCGGCCGAAGACTGGGGGCGCCTTGCGGGCGCCTCCAGGGCGGATGCGCAAACGCCCTACAATCCCTTCGTCAGCCACGCCTTCCTGTCTTCGCTGGAGGAATCAGGCTGCGCCACGGCCGATACCGGCTGGCTCGGCCAGCATCTGCTTCTGGAAAACGACGAGGGCGCCCTCATCGGCGCCCTGCCCGTCTATCTGAAAAACCACAGCCAGGGCGAATATGTCTTCGACCACGGCTGGGCCGATGCCTTCGAACGCGCGGGCGGCAGCTATTATCCGAAGCTGCAGGCCTCCATTCCCTTCACACCGGCCACCGGCCCGCGCCTGCTGCACCGCACCGACCATCCGGTCATCGAGGCGCAGGCAGCGCTTGCAGGCGGCCTGAAGGAACTTGCCAAGCGCCACGGCGTCTCCTCCGCCCATGTCACCTTTGTGCCGGAGGCGGAAATTCCGGTCTTCGAGGCGGCCGGCTACCTGCACCGCACCGACCAGCAGTTCCATTTCGTCAATGACGACTACGGTTCCTACGATGCCTTTCTCGAAACGCTGGCGTCGCGCAAGCGCAAGGCACTGAAGAAAGAGCGCCGCGCCGCACTGGAACACGGCATCGAGATCGACTGGCTGACCGGCAGGGACCTGACCGAAGCGATCTGGGATCAGTTCTTCACCTTCTACATGGACACCGGCAGCCGCAAATGGGGCCGCCCCTATCTCAACCGGCACTTCTACAGCTTGATCGGTGAACGCATGGCCGACGACATCCTGCTCGTCATGGCCAGACGCGACGGCCGCTATGTTGCCGGCGCGATCAATTTCATCGGCGGCGATACGCTCTACGGCCGGCACTGGGGCTGCATCGAGGATCATCCCTTTCTGCATTTCGAGGTCTGCTACCATCAAGCCATCGACTTCGCGATCGCCAGGGGCCTGAAACGCGTCGAAGCCGGCGCGCAGGGCGAGCACAAGCTGGCGCGCGGCTATCTGCCGACGACAACCCATTCCGCCCACTACATCGCCCATGCGGGCCTGCGCCGCGCCGTCGCCGATTACCTCGAGCGCGAGCGCAAGGACGTGGAGATGATGGGCGATTATCTGGCCGAGCACGGCCCCTTCCGCCGCGGCGGACACGACAACGAGACAGAGTAAGACCGGGAGACGAGCATGAGCTACGACACCAACAACATCTTTGCGAAGATCCTGCGCGGCGAAATACCCTCACACCGCGTCTATGAGGATGAGCACACGGTCGCCTTCATGGATGTGATGCCGCAGGCCAACGGCCATACGCTCGTCATCCCCAAAACCCCGTCGCGCAACATCCTCGATGCCGACCCGGAAACGCTGGCCCGCCTGCTGCCCGTCGTGCAGAAGGTCGCCGTTGCGGCCAAGGAGGCCTTCGAGGCTGATGGCGTGACGGTCATCCAGTTCAACGAACCGGCCGCCGGCCAGACCGTCTACCACCTGCATTTCCACGTCATCCCGCGTATCGAGGGCCAGCCCCTCAAGCCGCATTCCGGCGCGATGGAAGACCAAGGCGTGCTGGCCGCCAATGCGCAGAAACTGCGCGACGCGTTTTGAGCCTGCCGCCCTATGCAGCGGCGGCGCGACGCTCTAGCGCCGGCGCGGCATGCCGGCGCAGGATCTGCAGCGACAAGACATAGGACAGGCCGAACACGGCAATCCCGCCGAACACATCCATCAGATGGTGTCCGCCTTGAACCAGAATGGCGGGCACCATCAGCAGGTTGATGATGACGGACGGGATCGCCAGAAACCGCACCCGCGCCAGAAAGACCACCGACATGCAGGCCATGATGGTGTGAAACGACGGGAAAGCGATCAGGCCCAGAACATTGTGCGGCGACAGGGCCGTCACCCCCTCGCGGCTCAGGCGCACCAGCTCGCGGCCATAGGCGGGATCGGCTGCCATCGGCATGCGCGCAAGGACCTCGGCCGGCAAGTCGTAGACGGCTGACGTGCCGAAGGACGGGAAAAACGACCAGAAGAGGATCGCCAGCAGCGCGCCGAGGACGCCTGTCAGCATGAAGCGCTGCAATTGCACGCCGTCGGCAAAGAAGCCGAGCGCCAGAATGATGACCGCCATCTGCGGCAGCGAACTGAAATAGACCACCTGGAGAACCGAGCCGAAAAACGGAAAATTCGAAACCCAGGTGACAAATGCCGGCCAGTCGAAGCCCACGGCTGCATCGAGCCGCAACAACAGCGGATCGATCGGCGTGAAGAAGACGGGCAGCAGCATATAGTTGAAGACGGACCCGGCCAGCGTGAACAGGATGAACACGCCCGTTGCCGTCACGGACGCGGCAATCCGCTCGTCAGAGCGGACGCGACGGTAATATTGCCCGAGCCCGAGCATGGCGAGACCGCCCAAAATCAGCACGGCGTAGGCGCCGATATCGACCGCCACATCCTTCACGGCAATCAGCGGGGCCGATAGCGCCAGCAGGAGCACCGTCAGCACCAGGATCAGTCGTTCCGCGGGAAGAAACAGCATGCCGGTCTCCTTGATCGGTCTGTCTCTATCGAATGCGTTTTAAAATTTGGATAAATACAGGCGGACAGGCTCAAAAACCGAGCATGTACAGGCCGAGGGCAAGGGTCGCGATCGAGGTACCGATACCGACGGCCGGTTTCCGGCCGGCCGCGAAGAACGCGGCAGCGCCGACAGCCACCGCGCCCAGTCGCAGCCAGAGCGGCGAGGATTCGAGAACGCCGGTCGGATAGACGATCAGCTTGGCAACGACGGCGGCGACCAGGGCCGTGGCAACCGCCCTTACCCAGTTGAGGGCCTCGGAATCCTCCCGCAGGCGATTGCCTGCGAGTACGCCGAGCCAGCGCCAGATGTCGGTCGCAAGCCAGCCTGCAACCGCGATGAAGATGTAGGGCCACCAGCCCTCGAACGCCGTCATGCCTTGACCTCAGCGTTTTGCGCGCGCCGGACACGTAATGTGCGCTCGACGGCCCAGGCAAGCGTGCCGCCGACAAGCCCCGCCAGCAGGATGTCGAATTTCGGAACGAGCCAATAAAACAGCGGCCCTCCGGCAAGCCCGAACACCATAGCGATATGGACGACAGGATGGCGCGCCGAATTCCAGATCGAGGCGAGGAAATAGACCGGCGTCAGAAAGAAGAGGCAGCCGGCGACGATCGGCGGAAACGTCGCGACATATCGATAGGTGACCCCGACCAGCAGCATGTTGGCCAGAACGAGCGTCACCCCGAAGCCGGCGAAGAAGGCCACGCGGCGCTCGCGCGGCACATTCACCACCCTTTCCATCGCATAGACCCAGGCGGTGATCGCCACGCAATGCGACAAGGCGAGGAGCAGCCAGGTCGGCGTGCGGCGGCCGCGGATTTCCGGCACCAGGGCCGCGACCATCGGCATCATGCGCACGGAAGACAGGGTGACGGCAACAAAGGCGGCAAGAAGATTGGCGCCGCCCATCATCGAGCCGACCAGAATGACCTTTGCCGGCAGCGCCCAGACCGCCCCGACCATGAACACGACCTGCTCGACGGGAATGCCGGCTTCCACCGTCAGCGCGCAGAAACCGACGAAGGAGAGCATAAGGATGATCGCCGGCAGGCTGAACAGGCCACGCATGCCGACAAGGAACCAGTGGGTCTGGGAATGGTGGTCTGGCGCGGTCTCGGCAGTCATCGATATCTCGGGATCATCGGCAAAAAGAAAGCCGGGCAGTTTCCTGCCCGGCCCTTATCATTTGTAAAGCCGTTATTTCTTGCGTGGCACCTTCGGAACCGCGCTAGACGATTTGCGCGGCGGCTCGTCCTTCGGCTCCGGAGCCTTGGCTTCCGCCGCCTTCCTGGACGACTTGGCCTTGGCGGGTGCCACCTCGGCGGCAACCGTTTCCTTGGCCTTGCGGGGTTTGGCCTTCTTGGCGGCAGCCTCTTCCACTTCGGCCTTCGGCTTGATCGGCGCGGTTTCCGGTACGGCGTCGAGAATCAGGCCCTTCGAGCCGTCTTCCTTCGGACCGACGGAGACGCGCACGACGCCGCCCTTCTTGAGCTTGCCGAAGAGAATTTCGTCGGCGAGCTTCTTCTTGATATTTTCCTGGATAACGCGCGCCAGCGGGCGGGCGCCCATCTTCTCGTCGTAGCCCTTCTCGGCCAGCCAGGCGATCGCTTCCTGCTGGAGGTCGAAGGTGACGTTGCGTTCGGCCAGCTGGGTTTCCAGCTGCATGACGAACTTCTGCACGACCTGATGGATGACCGGCGTCGGCAGCGAGCCGAACGGGATGATCGCATCGAGACGGTTGCGGAACTCCGGCGTGAACAGGCGGTTGATCGCCTCCATGTCCTCGCCCTCGCGCTTCGACGAACCGAAGCCGATGGCGGCCTTGGCCATGTCGGATGCGCCCGCATTGGTCGTCATGATCAGGATGACGTTGCGGAAGTCGATCTTCTTGCCGTTATGGTCGGTCAGCGAGCCGTGATCCATGACCTGCAACAGGATGTTGTAGAGGTCCGGATGCGCCTTCTCGATTTCGTCGAGCAGCAGCACGCAATGCGGATGCTGGTCGACGCCATCGGTCAGAAGACCGCCCTGATCGAAGCCGACATAGCCGGGAGGTGCACCGAGCAGGCGCGAAACCGTGTGCCGCTCCATGTATTCCGACATGTCGAAGCGCAGCAGTTCCACGCCGAGCGAGGCGGCCAACTGCTTGGCGACTTCCGTCTTGCCGACGCCCGTGGGGCCGGAGAACAGGTAGCTGCCGATCGGCTTGTTCGGTTCGCGAAGACCCGCACGGGCAAGCTTGATCGCCGATGCCAGAGCCTCGATTGCCAGATCCTGGCCATAGACCACCGAGCGCAGTTCCTTCTCCAGGTTCGAGAGCACCTGCTCGTCGTCCTTGGACACGGTCTTGGCCGGAATGCGGGCCATGGTGGCGATCGTCGCCTCGATCTCCTTCTCGGTGATCAGCTTGCGACGCTTGCCGGCGGGCAGCAGCATCTGGGCCGCACCGGTCTCGTCGATCACGTCGATCGCCTTGTCCGGCAGCTTGCGGTCGTTGATGTAGCGTGCCGACAATTCAACGGCCGACTTGATCGCCTCGTTGGAATACCGGAGCTTGTGGTATTCCTCAAAGTAGGGCTTCAGCCCCTTCATGATCTCGATCGTGTCGTCGATGGTCGGCTCGTTGACGTCGATCTTCTGGAAGCGACGGACGAGCGCCCGGTCCTTCTCGAAGAACTGACGGTATTCCTTGTAGGTCGTCGAGCCGATGCAACGGATCGCACCGGAAGACAAAGCCGGCTTCAGCAGGTTGGACGCATCCATCGCGCCACCGGAGGTGGCGCCGGCGCCGATGACGGTGTGGATCTCGTCGATGAACAGCACCGCACCCGGATAGTCCTCAAGTTCCTTGACGACCTGCTTCAGGCGCTCCTCGAAATCACCGCGATAGCGCGTGCCGGCAAGCAGCGTGCCCATGTCTAGCGAGAAGATCGTGGCGTCCGCCAGCGCTTCCGGCACCTTGCCTTCGATGATGCGCTTGGCGAGGCCTTCGGCAATCGCCGTCTTGCCCACGCCCGGATCGCCCACATAGAGCGGGTTGTTCTTGGAGCGGCGGCACAGAACCTGGATCGTGCGGTTGACCTCGGCATGACGGCCGATCAGCGGATCGATCTTGCCGTTGCGGGCTTTCTCGTTGAGGTTGACGCAATAGGCGGTCAACGCGTCCTGCTTCTTGGCAGGTTCTTCCTGCTCGTTGCCGGCGCCGCGTGTCTGCTTCTGTTCGTTTTCGGACTCTTCGGAACCGCGCACCTTGCGCTCCTCGGAGGAGCCGGGTCGCTTGCCGATGCCATGCGAGATGAAATTGACGGCGTCGTAGCGTGTCATTTCCTGCTCCTGCAGGAAATAGGCGGCATGGCTCTCGCGCTCGGCGAAGATCGCGACGAGCACATTGGCGCCGGTCACTTCCTCGCGGCCGGACGACTGGACATGGATGACCGCGCGCTGGATGACGCGCTGGAAACCGGAGGTCGGTTTGGAATCCTCCTCATAGCCCGTCACCAGATTGGCGAGGTCATGATCGACATAGTCGGTAACGGTCTTGCGCAGCACGTCGAGATTGACGTTGCAAGCGCCCATCACGGCGGCGGCGTCGCCGTCTTCGATCAGCGCAAGAAGCAGGTGTTCCAGCGTTGCAT